>JANPBZ010000227.1:0-1531 GCA_031430695.1 Ilumatobacteraceae bacterium | reverse complement strand
GTGCAGGAGCAGCACCTCGATGAGGGTGCGGGTGCCGTCACGGTCACCGTGTTTGCGGCGGGCCGCGTCCCAGAACCGTTGATGGACTGGTGTGAACACGCCAGCGGCGCGTGCTCTGGCTAGTGCGGTTGCCCCCGGCATGGCGCCGGGTTTGATCGCCAACACCTCGAGGTAGTGGTCGAGCGCGAGGATCTCGTCGCCGTTCAGCCCTCGGGCGTGTCGGGCCACGACGCTGTTGGCGTCGAGGATCTCGATGGTGTCGGCGCCGACGCGGACATCGACGCGTTTGGAGACGTAACGGACCGGGACCGAGTAGAAGCACGAACGGACCGACACCCGACTCTTGCGGTCGACGCGATGCGAGGACACCGTCGTGATGTCGAATGCCTCGACCGGCAGCGCCTTGAGGGTCGGGGACTCGAGTTCGAAGTGTTCCCCGACACTGATCCGTCGGGCGGCGATATGGCGGCGGTCGTCTTTGGCTGTGGCCCGGTCGAGGAGTTCGTTGAGTGCGGTCATCGACTCAACCGACGGGACTGGGACCAGGTGCCGGCGGCGGAATCGGCCAACCTCACCCTCGACGCCGCCTTTCTCGTGGGCGCCTTCGACACCGGGGATGCAGAAGAACGAGTCGAACCCGTAGTGCGACCTGAGCGCGGTGAACCGGGCCGATTCGACACGGTCGCGGCCTTTGAGCACCTTCTGGACAGCGGCTTTCAAGTTGTCATAGCGGATCCGGCCAGGCACCCCATCGAAATGGGCGAACGCTCGGACGTGGCCGTCGAGGAACACTTCTTGCGATTCGGACAGGTAGACGCGAGCGAACGACTTGCCCGACGCAGAGAGCCGCATGATGAAAATCGACACCTCCAACACCACCCCAGCGACCTTGGCGGTGATCGTGCCGAAATCGACCTCGGCCTCATCGCCAAGCGGGTGATGCTGCGGGACCATCACATCACCCAACCCGAACTCGTAACGGCGACGAACCTCGCCCACATAACGGCGCACCGTGCCCTCCGAGACATCAGCCATATGCTCATCGACGAGGCGTTGCCACACCCGCCGAGCGGTATGGCGTTGCTTGCGTGGCGCCACCCGATCATCACTCAGCCAGCCGTCCACGACCGGTTTCCACCGGTCCATCTTCGGCGCTGCCCGTGCCGGCGTCTTGCGCGCAGGCGGGACCGGCGAGGCCAACGCCAGACGAACATCGCGGCGGTGCACCCCGAACCGGCGTGCCAACTCGCGGATCGAGAGCCCCTCGCGTTCCTTTGCCCGCCGGATCTCCTCGAACACACGCACTCTCGACCTCTTCGTCATGACACCCACGATCGAAGATGACGAGCCCACACCCGCGGACCCCCCACCGGTGGGGCCAAATCAGATGCGCGTTACCCGCCCAAGTGGGGCCAAATCAGACTGCCATTCCCAGGGCCGGCATCAAGACGTTTTTCCAACACAAGATCCAAGCGCTGGAGATTGCCGACGAGACGTTTGAGCCGAGATTCGCCATGGAGCTCACGAAGGC
>JANPBZ010000226.1:0-4816 GCA_031430695.1 Ilumatobacteraceae bacterium | reverse complement strand
CGGCCCGGGATTTCGGTTGGATCGGCACCCTCGACATGGTCGAACGACTCGAGCAGACGCTGACGACAATCGACAATCTCGAACAGTTCCGCGGGCACCTCTTCAACTGGTACGACACGCGCGACATGCGCACGCTTGAGCCGCCGTACGTCTCGTCGGTCGACAGCGGCAACCTCGCCGGCCACCTGCTGACCATGTCGAATGCATGCCGGCTGATGGTCGATCAACCCCTTCCAGTTGCCGCCGCTCTGACAGGCATCGGTGACTGCATTGCCTTGACCCGTCAAGCCGCCGGCGCCATCGGCGACAATCGCAGAAGCCAGACGCTCAGCGTGCGGCACGTTGTCGAAGCGCTCGAGCAGCCCGCAGATGCCGCCGTCATTCCGACGACGCCGGCGGCGTGGTCCAAGCGTTTGGACGAACTCTCGGCATA
The DNA here is from genome assembly GCA_031430695.1 of Ilumatobacteraceae bacterium. GTDB lineage: Bacteria > Actinomycetota > Acidimicrobiia > Acidimicrobiales > Ilumatobacteraceae > JAENVT01. The sequence continues at coordinate 4,383 of JANPBZ010000226.1, read as the reverse complement.
CACGCGCACCCTGTCGGATGTTGCCACCTCGCTGACAGCGCAACACGGGGATGATCCCGACAGCGAGCTCGTCACGTGGGCTGAGCGCACACGGCTCGCCGTCGCCAGCCACATGCGAGATCTCGCGGTGTACCAGTCACCACCGCAGACGACCCCGTTCGCGACGGTCGGCGAACTGTCTGATCCGCCCGATCAGTCCAGTGGGGGTGGGTCGCCTGGCGCGGCGATGCTTGTCCGACGACTGCTGGCAATTGCTGAGAAGGCCGATCAGATGTTCCGCAGCATGGACTTCAGCTTCTTGTTCGACCCCACTCGCAAACTTTTCTCCATCGGCTTCAGGGTCCGCGAAGGAGCATTGGATCCGAGCTACTACGACCTGCTTGCCTCCGAGGCCCGCCTCGCCAGCTTCCTGGCGATCGCAAAGGGGGACGTTGCCCCGGACCATTGGTTCCGGCTCGGTCGCGCGCTGACACCGGTCGGTCGAGGCTCCGCTCTGATCTCATGGTCGGGGTCGATGTTCGAATACTTGATGCCCGCACTCGTGATGCGCGCTCCGGAGAACAGCCTGCTCGAGCAGACCAATCGGCTGGTCGTCGCCCGGCAGATCCGCTACGCGGCAGAGCTCGGCGTGCCGTGGGGTATCTCGGAATCAGGCTTCAACGCGCGCGACATCGCCCAGACCTATCAGTACTCGAGCTTCGGTGTGCCGGGCCTGGGCCTGAAGCGCGGCCTCAGCGAGGATGTCGTCGTCGCCCCGTATGCCACGGCCCTCGCCGCGATGGTCGACACGCAAGCGGCGGTGAGCAACTTCGCCAGGTTGAGCCAGGCCGGAGCCAGCGGACGGTTCGGCTTTCGCGAAGCGCTCGACTACACAGCGCGCCGTCTTCCCGAGGGAGCAACGGTCGCGATCGTCAACAGCTATATGGCCCACCACCAGGGAATGGCGCTCGTCGCGCTCGGCAACGTCCTCAACAGCAACCTGATGGTGGAGCGGTTTCATGCCGACCCGATGGTGGAAGCGACCGAGCTGCTTCTGCAAGAGCGGATGCCGCGCAACGTCATCGTTACTCGGCCACGCGCGGAAGAAGTGAAGAGTGCCGCCGATGTGCGCGATCTCACGCCGCCAATGCTGCGACGCTTCAGCTCGCCCCACGACGCGATCCCGCGCACGCACCTGCTGTCGAACGGGCGGTACGCGGTGATGGTGACCGCTGCCGGTTCCGGTTACAGCCGCTGGGGTGACATCGCCGTGACTCGGTGGCGTGAAGACGTGACCCGTGATTCGTGGGGCAGCTACCTCTACATGCGCGACATGTACACCGGCGCCGTGCGGTCGGTGGGTCACCAGCCGAGCGGTGCCGAGGCCGATACCTACGAGGTCACATACAGCGAGGACCGCGCCGAGTTCTCCCGCCGCGACGGGTCACTCGTCACCAACTTGACCATCGTGGTGTCGGCGGAGCACGACGCAGAGATCCGTCGCGTTTCGCTGACCAACCTCAGCACGCATCATCGCGAAATCGAGCTGACGTCGTATGCCGAGATCGCGCTGGCAACGCAGGCCGCAGACGCGGCCCATCCAGCGTTCCAGAACCTATTCGTGCAGACCGAGTACGTCGCCGATATCAGTGCGCTGTTGGCGACGCGACGCCCGCGATCAAGCGACGAGAAGCGGATGTGGGTCGCTCACGTTGCGGCGATCGAGGAGGACCCCGGCGCGACGTTCCAGTATGAAACGGACCGCGCACGATTCCTCGGACGAGGTCGCACGGTCCGCTCACCAGTCTCGGTCATCGATGGGCGGCCACTGTCGAACACGGTCGGCCCGGTCTTGGATCCGATCTTCAGCTTGCGGTGCCGCGTCAAGCTGGCGCCGGGCGCGACAGCTCACGCCATCTTCTCCACGGTCATCGCCGAGTCGCGTGCCGAGGTGTTGGACCTGGCCGACAAGTACCGCGAGTCCGCCACGTTCGAACGCGCCGCGATCCTGGCGTGGACGCAGGCCCAGGTTCAGCTCCATCACCTAGGGATCGACTCCGACGAGGCACACCTCTTCCAGCGACTGGCCAACCGGATCATCTACTCGGATCCGTCGCTGCGCCCATCGGCAAGTCTGCTGATCAGCAATCAACGTGGCGCGCCTGGGTTGTGGCCCCACGGCATCTCAGGCGATCTACCCATCGTCGTGGTGCGGATCGACGAGCCCGAAGACATTGACATCGTCCGCCAACTTCTGCGCGCCCACGAGTACTGGCGGATGAAGCTTCTTGCCGTTGATCTCGTGATCATCAACGAGCAGGGCACCACGTACGCCGAGAACCTGTCCGGATCGCTCGAAGGGCTGGTGCGCGCGAGCCGGTCGACGCTCGGCCACGAAACTCGTCTGGGTCACGGCGGCGTGTACATCCTGCGCGGTGACCAACTACCCGATGCGGATCGCGTGCTCGTGCTGGCCGCAGCGCGCGCCGTGTTGCTGAGCCGCCGCGGCAACTTGGCCGAGCAAGTGACCCGATTGGAGCGTCCCGAGAAGATCGTCCCGCGACCGGTGCCGCGCGAATCGGCAAAGACTCCGACTGCGCCGGCCGGGCCGCGCCCGCAGCTCGAGTACTTCAACGGACTCGGCGGCTTCGACAAGAGTGGCAACGAGTACGTCACCGTGCTCGGCCCCGAGCAAGCGACGCCCGCCCCGTGGTTGAACGTGATCGCCAACGCCTCGTTCGGCTTCCAGGTCTCAGAGTCAGGATCCGGCTACACCTGGTCGGGCAACAGCCGCGAGAACCAGCTGACGCCATGGTCCAACGACCCCGTCAGCGACCCGGTCAGCGAGGTCATCTACATCCGCGACGACGAAACGGGTGCGCTGTGGGGACCGACTGCTCTGCCCATCCGCTGCGAGGATTCCACATACGTCGCCCGTCATGGCGCTGGCTTCAGCCGGTTCGAACACTTGCACGACGGGATCCAACTCAACCTCGTCCAGTTTGTACCGCTCGACGACCACGTGAAGGTCTCGGTGCTGCGGATCGAGAACCGATCGGGGCGGGCGAGGAAGCTGTCGGTGACCGCGTTCGCCGAATGGGCGTTGGGCACGGCGCGGGGCGCAAACGCACCCAGGATCGTCACCGAGTTGGAGCCAGAGACCCAGGCGCTGCTGGCGCGCAATCCATGGAACACCGAGTTCGCCGGCCGTGTCGCATTCCTCGATCTCGGCGGGCGGCAGACGACATGGACGACGGATCGCACCGAGTTCCTCGGCCGCAACGGCGCCCCCGATCGGCCCGCTGGCTTGGATCGCGGGGTCAGATTACGGGGAGTCGTCGGCGCCGGCCTTGATCCGTGCGCCGCGTTGCAGACCAGTTTCGAACTCGCCAACGAGGGCTCGACAGACGTGGTCGTGCTGCTCGGTGAGGCAGACTCGGCGGACGACGTGGCCGACTTCATCCGCCGCGCCCGAGAGCGCGACCACGAGGCGACGCTGCGCGATGTCGCCACATATTGGGACGATGCGCAAGGCACGATCCAAGTGCGAACGCCCGAGCGCTCGATGGACATCATGCTCAATCGCTGGCTGACCTACCAGACACTGGCCTGCCGTGTCTGGGCGCGGTCAGCGTTCTACCAAGCCGGCGGAGCCTACGGGTTCCGCGATCAGCTGCAGGATGTGATCGCGCTGGTCACCTCGAAGCGCGAACTCACGCGCGAGCACCTGCTTCGCGCGGCAGCCCAGCAGTTCGTCGAAGGCGACGCGCAGCATTGGTGGCATCCGCCGTCGGGGCGTGGTGTGCGCACGAGGATCTCTGACGATCGGGTCTGGCTGCCGTACGCCGTCGATCGTTACCTCGCAGTCACCGGCGACCATGCCGTGCTCGACGAGATGATTCCTTTTCTCGATGGTCCTGTGCTGCGGCCGGATCAACTGGACAACTACTTTCAACCGGACCGATCATCCGAGACCGCTTCGCTGTTCGACCATTGCGCCGCCGCGCTCGACATCAGCCTGAATGTCGGCGCCCATGGGCTGCCGCTGATGGGATCGGGCGATTGGAACGACGGCATGGACAGGGTCGGTCGCGAGGGTCGGGGAGAGAGTGTTTGGCTCGGCTGGTTCCTGCACATTGCCCTTTCAGCCTTCGTACCGATCGCCGAAGCGCGCGGCGATAGCGTTCGCGCCAAGACGTGGCGCACGCACATGGAGGCGCTCGCCGTTGCGCTCGAGCGCAACGGCTGGGATGGTGACTGGTATCGCCGGGCTTTCTTCGACGATGGTACGCCGCTCGGCTCGGCGATGAACGCCGAATGTCGTATCGACTCGATCGCCCAATCGTGGGCAGTGTTGTCGGGCGCAGGAGAACCTGCGCACGCGACGCGGGCGATGGCAGCGGT
>JANPBZ010000225.1:0-1873 GCA_031430695.1 Ilumatobacteraceae bacterium | reverse complement strand
CTGCGCGCCGCCCATCGGGATGCGAAGACCGACGTCAGCCAGGCAAGTGTGGTCCAGTTCGCTTCGTACCGCTGCGGTGGCCACCGACGACAGGTACAGGGGAGACCCGGCAAGACAAGCAGCACCGAGCGCGACGATGGCCGCAATCGCGACCTGGCCGGCGGTGCCCGAGCGGCCCGAATGTTGACGGGTGAAAGGCGGCACCTGGCTGCGCCGAACTAGGAGTGAGGTGTGTAGCTGGCGCGTGCATCGCGAATCTCGCGCCACGCCGCGTCTTTCCCGGCGATACCTGCAGACGATGATTCCTTGCCGGGTTCAAGCGCCTTGTAGACCTCGAAGAAGTGTTGAATCTCGCTGACCAATTGCGGCGTGAGGTCGGTGAGATCGTGCACGTCGTTCCAACGCGGTTCCTTCGGTGGCACGCACAGGATTTTGGCGTCCTCGCCAGCCTCGTCGTGCATGTACAGCACACCGACGGGTCGTGCCGCGACCCAGACACCGGGATACACCGCATCCTCGAGCAGCACGAGCGCGTCGCCGTCGCCCCCCTTTGTATTCGGGATGTAGCCGTAGTCGGCCGGATAGGTGGTCGCAGTGAACAGCCGTCTGTCGAGAAACACCCGGCCGGTGTCGTGGTCGATCTCGTACTTGTTGCGGCTGCCACGAGGGATTTCGATCACGACGTGGATGCAGTCGTCAGGGAGCGGACTGAGGGCCATCGCGCCATGCTCGCATATCTGCCGTGGGTGGTTGGATCGCAGCAAGTAGCGTGAGATTCTCTATGGAGTTCCGCCGAATCACCAACCTGCCACCGTATGTGTTCACGATCATCAACAACTTGAAGATCGAGGCACGGCGAGCAGGGGTCGATGTGATCGACCTCGGGTTCGGCAATCCCGACATACCTTCACCGCAGATCGCCGTCGACAAGCTCACCGAGGCAGCGCACATCGCCCGCAACCACCGGTACTCCGTCAGCCGCGGCTTGCCCAAGCTGCGTGAAGCCGCTGCTGCGCTGTACGAGCGCAACTGGGGCGTGCAGCTGGATCCCGAGTTGGAGATCACCAACACGATCGGTTCGAAAGAGGGTTTCAGCCACTTGATGTGGGTGCTGCTCGATCGCGGCGACGCCGCCATCGTGCCGAGCCCGAGCTATCCGATCCACATCTACGGCCCGTTGTTCGCCGGCGCCGACCTTCGCCAGGTGCCCATGCGGCACCTGGCCGACCCGCGTGTGCAGGGCGACTTTACCGGCGACTTCTTCGACAGCCTGACCACCGCCTACGACGTCGGCTGGCCAAAGCCGCGGGTGCTCGTGATCTCGTTCCCGCACAACCCCACCGGAGCCGTCGTCGATCTCGATTTCATGCAGAGGGTCGTCGATTTCTGTCGCGAGCGCGAAATGATCGTTGTGCACGACTTCGCCTACGCCGATGTGGGCTTTGACGGCTACAAGCCTCCCAGCATCCTGCAGGCCGAGGGCGCCAAAGAATGTGCTGTGGAGCTGTACTCCATGACCAAGAGCTTTTCGATGGCAGGTTGGCGTTGCGCATTCCTCGTCGGCAATCGCGAGGTTGTGCAGGCGTTGGTGAAGCTGAAGAGCTATCTCGACTATGGCGTCTTCCAGCCAGTACAGATTGCCGCGACGGTCGCAATGAACGAGGCAGCTGACTATCCGGCAGAGGTCTGTTCGATCTACCAGAGTCGACGCGATGCGCTGATCGACGGACTCGGGCGCATCGGGTGGGATATCCCGAAGCCGAAGGGGTCGATGTTCGTCTGGGCCCCGATCCGAGAGGCATATTCGGAGATGGACTCGGTCGAGTTCTGCTCGCACGTCGTGCGCGAGTGTGAGGTCGCCCTGTCGCCCGGC
>JANPBZ010000224.1:0-20609 GCA_031430695.1 Ilumatobacteraceae bacterium | reverse complement strand
GGCCGTTCGAACCGCGTTGAGGGCTGGTGGTGCCGCAGCCGACGATCAGCGACATTGCGGCCACCACGATTAGACAACGCATGTCGACTTGGACGCCACGGTGACAGCCACGGTTCCCGCCCCTAGCGAAACCAGGGTCACCGGTTCGACAATCCAACGATGCGGTCCTCGCAGCCAGGAGGTTGCCGTAGACCCACGGGCGGCCACAGTCGTCGGACGGGCACGCCCGCCTTCCAGCGAGGCAGACGGGATTGGTGGCATCGCTGCTCACCGGCGCCGCCAGACCGGCGGCTTCAGCTGTCGCAGCGTGACCTTCAGCCTGTGGACCGTCTTCACCTGTGTCGCCATCGTTCCTCCCAAACCCAATGCAACCAAATGTCACGACCGCCGCGTGACATTTCCGGGGACGCCGCCTGAGCATGCACTGCCTACGGCCTATCTCGCCCGCCAAGCCATCACCACCGCGCGACAACGCGGAGCGATCACGTCATCCGAACACGATGCGTTGGTCAAGCAACTCGTCGGCGGGGCAGTGTCGCGACCGAACGCCCGAAAGCCGCTACGGAGTTCCTGCGGCTTATCGAGCGGTGATGAACGCCTCCCAGGTTTGCATCGCTTGTGCCCCGGTCAACTCGGCGACAGCCCCGGGTGCCATGTGAACATGATGCACGAGCCGCTCGACCAGCCACGGCGGAACCGGATCATGAACCGGTCGGTAGGCGAACCGTTCCCTGGCGATCGAGAGCACTCCGGCAAGTCCCAACCACCCTGACGAATGGGAATCCGACGTCACGAGCAATGATCCACAGCGGCAGATCATGCGCGAACCCACTCGTGGCGAACGCGACGATTGAAATCCAGGTCGACGTTCGCTCGAGTCAGCCAGCAAGGCCCCACTGCCATGCGATCGTCATCGATAGCTGCCCGACGGCCTGAATCGAGGGACACCTGACGATCATGGATGTCATCTTCTCACGCTGGTCTGATCGCTTCAGCGGGCGAGGGGTGCGGCAGGTGAGAGTACGTTGGTGGCACTCATCGTGATCGAAATCATCACCGCTCACGACGACAAAGGGAGGTAGGTCATGGCCACCGATCGGATCGCCGTTGCTCAACGCGGGATCGTGCTTGCCGACGCTGTACTCGTGCGTACCGCACCGCGGAAGCGGGCCGCGGCCGGAGCCCGCACGACGCGCAAGCCGGCGAAGGCGAGCAGCACACTGACGGGGCCGTTCCTCTCGCCCGGATCCCTGACGAAGGCCGAACGACTGCGGTTGATCGACGGGATCGAAACGGTGATCGATGGCGTGTACACGCACCTCCCGCTGAAGCGTGCCCGCTACGGCACTGACCCGGTTCAACGACTGCGCATCTTGCGATCGCAGGTCGACCAGCTCACCGACGATGCCTTCCATCTCGAGCTCGCCGATCTTGTCACGCGTTTGCGTGATGCTCACACGCGGTACGCGGGCCCTGTCACCCTGGCGAACAAGGTGGCCGCGCTGCCGTTCTTGGTCGAGATGATCGGTGCCGCGAGCGCCCCGACGTACGTGGTGACCAAGGTTGGCCACGGGCTGGAGACCACGTTCCGTCCCGGAGTCGTCCTCCAACATTGGAACGGTGTGCCGATCGACCGCGCCGTGCAGCGCTACAGCGAATCCGAGGTTGGCGGTCGACCGGACAGCCAGCGCGCGTGGGCAACGCAGAGCTTGACGCTGCGCTCCTTGCAGTACAGCCCGCCACCCGACGAGCAGTGGGTGATCGTCGGCTATCGCTCCACCACCAACACCGGCGCGCTCACGGGGCCGGCGCGCGAAGTCAAGATCACGTGGCAGGTCATCGACCCCTCGGAGATCGCACCACTTTTGGACGGCGGGCCGACCGGACGCGTGCCGGTGCGTCTACGCCGGACGAGGGCGATCGATCCAGCGGCCGCGGCGATCCGACAAGCGAAGATGCTGCTGTTCGCACCAGGCGCATTGACGGGCAAACAGGCAACGACACCGAAGCATGCGGCCGCGACGACACGACGCCCTCCGAAGGCCGATGTGATCGCGACCAGCCTGACCAAGACCCTCAAGGCGATGTCGATCAGCGCTCCGGGTGGCGCGTACGGCTACCTGCGCATCTATGGATTCGACACACTGCCCGGGCCATTCGTCACCGAATTGATCCGCCTCATCCCACTGCTCCCCGACCGCGGGCTGATCCTCGATCTGCGCGGCAATCCCGGTGGCTACATCTGGTCAGCCGAGCTCGCCTTGCAACTGTTCACACCAAAGCCCATCCAGCCGACCCGGTTCTCGGTGCTCGCCACCCCGTTCACGCGCGACATGGCCGGTTTGCCATCGCTCCGCGACGACCTCCTTCCGTGGAAAGCGTCGCTCGACGCAGCGGTTCGCAATGGCGAGTTGTACTCGCAACCAATCCCGATCACCGATGTCGACGCATGCAACTCGATCGGTCAGCAATACGGCGGACCAGTAGTGCTGGTGAGCGACTCGACGACGTACTCCGCCGGCGATCTGTTCTCCGCCGGCTTCGTCGACAACGGGATCGGTCCGTTCGTGTGTGTCGGCGAAGCGACGGGCGCGGGCGGAGCGAACGTGTGGGACTATGCCGAGCTTCGGACAGCGCTCGCAGGATCACCGATCCAACTCCCTGCACTTCCCGACGGCATCGGCCTATCGCTCTCGTACCGCCGGGCAACACGGTCAGGGCCGAGCGAAGGTCTGCCGATCGAGGACATCGGCATCTCCGGCGAGTCGTACGCGCTGTCCCGCGACGATCTGCTCGCCGGTAATCGCGATCTCATCGCTCACTGCATCACGCTGCTCGGCCAGGTGCCGACAACCAAGATGTCGGTCGCGCTTGATGGTCCGGCACGCAAGGTCACGGTCACGACCAGTGGGTTGAATCGCCTTGACGCGTTGTTCGACGGACATCCAGGCACGACGACGACCGTGACCGGGACTGCGACGAAGACCATTGCCTACCCGGCCGGCACGAAGACTGTCGACTTGTCGGGATGGAGCGGTGGCCATGTTCAGCAACGACGGCGACTCAGCACAAACTGAGCGACCGGTAGCGAGAGAACGGCCCGATCAGCGCTTTCGCAACCGGCTCAACCGTGAACGCCGCGGCTCGCCTGGCAAGGCCGATGGCTTCTGGCCGGGGCTGCACTGACAACGCTCCGATGGGGGCACCTTGCCAAGCACCTGCTCGACATGAGCGCCACATCCTGCCCAACTCGGCCGCTTGCACACCCTGCACGTCACGCGTCTACACATGCCCACAGGGTATCAATCGAATGTTATATACCCACCGGGGTATCTGATAGAATACTCCCATAGGTATATACAGACGAAGGGCCACGCACATGGACATCCCCGAGCAAGCGATCGCAGATCTGACGCGACGCCTTCGTCGGATCGAGGGTCAGATTCGCGGGGTACAGCAGATGCCGGCCGAAGACCGCGACTGCCGTGACGTGGTGCATCGCCCACCCCGAGGAGTCCGACACCGAGGGCAATTCACTCGCCGACGTCCAGCGCATGTTCATGAAGCTCGCCTGAGCATCACCAGCGCGGGCACGCGTCGTCGACGAGGGCCGATCCAGCCGCGACGGCTACGAGATGCTGGTCTCCGCCTTCGGCCCCGGAGCTGCCGCGCCGCTGTTCGTCACCGGACCGATCCCACCCACCGAACTCGGAATCACCCTCGCGCTCGCCGTCCTCCTCGATGCCACCGTCGTGAGAATGATGCTCGTGCCCTCGCCGATGAAGCTTCTCGGCGAAGGTAACCGGTGGATCCCCGCATGGCTCGACAAACGCCTACCAAGAGTCCACTTCTCCCACTGAACGCCGGCTCAGACACCCGTGCACCGGCGCATCCACGATCGCCACATCGTTCACCAACGGCCTGGCGATTCAAGGGTCGATGTCACGAGAAGGGTGAGTCGCTCGGCGACAGAGGGCGGTACGACCGAGTCGGTGTCTCGTAAGGCGCCGACGGCGTCGTGGACTCCGACGAGTGCCGCGTAGAGCGGTGGGCAGGTGGGGCAGCGTTCGAGGTGGGCCTCGACCGTTCTGGCGATGTCGGCGTCGAGTGTGCCGTCGAGGTAGTCGGACACGTGTTGGCGGGCATCCCAACACCGCATGGGCACTCCTTTGAGGGCATGGCGGCGTTCAGCACCAGAGGCGAGTGCTGACACCAGCGCCATGCGTCCTCGGCGTAGTCGTTGCTTTGCTGCTGGCAGTCCGATCTCGTCGAGATCCGCTATTGCTTGCACTGTCCAGCCCTCGATGTCGTGGAGCAGCATCGTGCTCCGGTAGATGAACGGCAAACGAGACAGAGCGTCTTCGAGTTCGTCGCGGGTGGCAGCCCGATCGACGACGGTGGCGGGGTCGACGGTGTACTCGTCGTCGTGCCATGACGCTTCGATGTCGTCGACGATGACTTCTCGCTCGGAGCGTCGGGCGCGGTCAGTCGCCAAGTTGCGGAGGATCCGTTTCAGCCAGGCGCCGAGTGGGGCGTCGTTGCGGTACTGGTGGGAGCGCTCGATGGCTCGCATCAGCGTGTCTTGAGTGAGATCGGCGGCGAGGTGCTCATCACGCACGAGCGCTCGGGCGAACCGGTAGAGCTCGGGAATCTCGGCGACGAGATCGTCGGGTGTCATCGCGACCACCTCCACATGGTGACAGCTGCCCACTGGACCGTGTGGCGGGGGACCAGCGTCATCGTGACGCCACGGTCTCCTTGGCTGCGTGGCCGCGAGTGGAGAAGTGGGCAACGGCGTACAGCGGGCACCAGCCCACCAGACCGGTTGCGAGCGGTACGAACCCGAGCACCTTGAGCACGCTCCCCAGTGTGCCTGTGACGACTTCGCCCCAGCCCAGGGCCAGCAGCACGATGCCGGCGACGATCCTGATGACCCGATCGGTAGTTCCTTCGTTCATGAATGACATGACGTTCTCCTTGTCTTCGCTGCTGTCGTCGACGGTGACGAACAGACATCAACGAGACGAACGAGTCGTCAAAAGGGATACTTCGTTGCGGGAAGGCCGCACGCATCGACACTCCCCCTTTTCGGCCCCATAGGGACCTTTGGCGGTAGTGGTCCCCTCCCACTAGGTACACCCTGGTGGGTATCAGGAGGAACATGATGCAGGATCATCAACACAGCCATAAGGCGCGACAGGTTGCAGTCGCGGCGATCGCCATCTTGAGCCTCGCCGCCTGCTCGTCAGACGAGAGCGAGGGTGGCAGCGGCGTGCCGAACGACCCGACCACGCCGTCATCAATCGAGATCACATCGTCGCCAGCAGTACAACTCGTCGACGTCGAGAAGGGCGTTGCGCTGGCTGAAGACCCGTCGGTCGTGGTCGTCGATGTACGCACGCCTGCCGAATTCGCCGAGGGCCACCTCGCCCGAGCCGTGCTGGTCGACTTCAACGCCTCAAACTTCCGCGACCAGATCGCACAGTTCGATCGATCGGCCACCTACTTCGTCTACTGCCATACGGGCAACCGCAGCGCGCAAACGACTGCGGTCATGGCAGAACTCGGGTTCGTCAACGTCAACGAACTCGACGGAGGAATAGCCGCGTGGCAGGGCGCCGGTGGACTCGTCGTCACGTAGCTTCTCGTTCCGGTCAGTGCTGGCCGTGTGTGCTCACCCTGACGACGAGTCGTTCGGGCTCGGCGCAGTGTTGTCGACGTTCGCCGGACTCGGCATCGAGACGCGAGCCGTGTGCTTCACCCATGGCGAAGCCTCGACGCTCGGTGCTGGTGACGTCGAATTGACTGTCGTTCGGGCCGCCGAACTGACTGCGGCAGCAGCAGTCCTCGGTGTCACCTCGGTCCGGTTGCTGTCATACCCGGACGGAGCATTGTCGGACATGACCCTCGATGAGCTCTGCTGTGAGCTGGAAACTTCAGCTGCGCTTGATCCGATCGACTGCCTCTTGGTCTTCGACGAAGGTGGCATCACCGGGCATCCAGATCACCAGCGCGCCACCGAAGCCGCTCTGGCAACCGGCGAGCATCTCGGCATTCCGGTCCTCGCGTGGACATTGCCGATCTCAGTTGCTTCGGAGCTCAATGAGGAGTTCGGTACCCGCTTCGTGGGGCGCAAACCGTCCGAGATCGATCTCGAGCTCGAGGTCGACCGCGGGCTCCAGGAGGAAGCGATCTCGTGTCACGCCAGTCAGTCCACCGACAACCTCGTGCTGTGGCGCCGACTCACACTGCAAGGAACCATCGAATCGTTGCGCTGGCTCGGCGGTCGTCCCAGCGACTAGGTCCGAGTCGGATTCAGGCAGACGGCACGGCGGCGAGCGCTGCAGCGAGGAGATCGGCTGCCTCGTTCGCCAGTTGTCGGAAGGCGTCACCCGTCATCAACTCTCGCGGGTCGACCGCGCTGATCCTCGTGGCCCCACCGATGTCGGAAAGCACAACGTTGCAGGGCAGCAGCAGACTGATGGATTCGTCGACTTCCAGGGCTCGGTGCGCAAACGTCGGGTTGCAGGCGCCGAGGATCTTCAGTGCCGGGCGATCGACGCCGATCTTGGCCTTCAGAGTGGCCGCGACGTCGATCTCGGTGAGCACTCCGAACCCTTGACTGGTGAGGGCTTCACGCACAGCAGCTTCTGCTTCTGTCATGGAGAGCTTGGTGATCGTCTCGATGGCGCGCATCTCAGGTCTTCCCCGCCACCGCGAAACGGGTCAGACCCAATTCGCTCTCGATGGCATGGCGGGGGCGTGCACCGACCGCCTGCTTGGTGAAGTTGCCGCCCTCGAACAGCCCGATCAGCGGGATGCTGCGGATGCCGTATCGGCTGGCAACGGCCTGGTTTGCATCGACGTCGACCTTGACGACCTTGATCGCCGCCCCGTACTGGTCGGCTAGTGCCTCGACCTCAGGCGCCACGGCGCGGCACGGGCCGCACCAATCCGCCCAGAAATCCACTACCACGGGCACGGTCGCATCGAGAACCTCTCGCTGGAAGCTCGCCTCGTCGTCTGCCTTGATCACGGTTGCCATGTCTGGTCCTCTCACTTCGGGCCACTGCGGCCACGAACGGTGCAACACATACCCCAATGGGTATATTCCCGTTATCCCGGTGTGAGGGTTCTACGATTCCCGCATGGCCACTTTCGTGATCGACCGAGGTCGGGAGATGCCGGCATGATTTTGTCGCCGCGCTACGACGGGCCGGCGATTCTGTCTGCAGACGGGCACTCGAACGATCAGCTCCAGCCGCTCACCCGCCAACGCCGACGGATGGCAGCGATGCTCGCCGAACTGACTGACGAACAGTGGATGACCGCGAGCCGATGCGACGGATGGACGGCGCGCGACGTCGTCGCCCACCTCGTGGGCGTCAACACCTTCTGGTACAGCTCCGTCGTCGCCGGCCTCGCCGGTACGCCAACGCGCGTACTCGCGGGCTTCGACCCGGCGGCCACTCCGCCGGTGATGGTGGACTGGATGAGCGCGCTCACACCCCAGGAGGTCCTCGACCAGTTCGCCTCCACGAGTGAGGCGCTCCTCGGCGTTGTAGCCGAATTGACCGATGAAGGATGGTCGGCAGTCGCCGAGTCGCCTCCAGGGCACGTGCCCATCCGCCTCCTCGCACAGCATGCATTGTGGGACAGCTGGGTTCACGAGCGAGACGTCGCCATTCCACTTGGCATAGACACGGTGGTGGAGCCGGACGAGTTGAAGTCATGCCTGCGCTATGCGGCGGCGGTCAGCCCGGCTCTCGGCATCGGATTGGGACATCGGTGCGCGGGTACCTTCGCTGTCGATGCGACGGATCCTGACATCCGTTTCGTGCTCGACGTCGGTGCATCGATATCGGTGCGCGAGGAATACGCTGCGGCAACCGTCCCGTGCTTGCGCGGCGACGCTGTGACTTTGATCGAAGCACTCAGTCTCCGCGCTCCCCTGCCGCCATCGACTCCGATCGAGTGGTCGCAACTGCTCGGCGGGCTGGCGACCGCGTTTGACGCGGTGTGATCGGCGCCCTTCGGCTGGCTCAGCGCCTCACTCTGTGGTCCCAGGTGCGGCCGCACGTCGCCTTGTATACCCCCTAGGGTACAATGGTGCGTACCCCTGTAGGTATACCGACCGAAGGAAGCTGACGATGGACATCCCCGAGGAAACAGTCGCCGATCTCACCCGACGCCTTCGCCGCGTCGAGGGGCAGATTCGTGGTGTGCAACAAATGCTGGCCGACGGTCGCGACTGCCGTGACATCGTCACGCAGATGTCGGCGGCCAGCAAGGCCCTCGACCAGGCCGGCTTCTTACTGGTCGCCAATGGACTGACGTGGTGTATCGCCAATCCAGAGGAGTCTGCCGCAGAGGGCTACGCGCTCGACGACGTCCAACGGATGTTCATGAAGCTGGCCTGACGCCAGTTGAGCACGGGTCCTACGGCACGCATCGAGGACCAAGGGCCCTGCCATACATACGGGGCGGGGTATATCGTCCAGTCAGAAGCGCGAAAGGACCCACCATGAGCGGCAACGACTACGGCAAATCAGTGCTCGAAGAACTGCGGCCCCTGCACCGGGAGCTACGCCACGCAATCCCCGACATCTACAAGGGTTTCGCCGAGTTTCACCACGCCGCATTTGCGGCCGGTCAACTCGACGCGAAGACCAAGGAGCTCATCGCGCTGGCCATTGGCGTCATCCAGCGGTGCGACGGCTGCATCGCCTCCCACGCTGAAGGCGCATCCCGTGCGGGCGCGACTCGTCAGGAAGCTGCCGAAGCGATCGGCGTGGCCATGTTGATGAACGGCGGGCCGGCCACCATCTACGGACCCCGTGCCTACGCCGCGTTCTGCGAGTTCGCGCTCGAACCGGTCAGCTGAGCTCGTCGTCGATCGCTCGTCTACGGCCGATGCGAGGCTGGTTCGGGGCGACCGAACAGGAACCCCTGTGCGTACTCGCAGCCCATTTCCCTCAGCGCGGCAGCTTGTTCGAGAGTTTCAACGCCTTCGGCCACTACGCCGATTCCCAGTTCGTCAGCGAGGGAAATGATCGACTGGGCGATTGCTGTGTCGCGAGTTCGAAGACCAAGACCCGTCACGAAGAGCCGATCGATCTTGAGGGCGTTCACCGGAAACTGGCGAAGATAGGTCAAGCTTGCCCAACCTGTGCCGAAGTCGTCGATCGACATCGACACGCCGAGGTCGCGGATCCTGTGGAGGCTACGAGTCGCTTTGTCGAGGTCCTGCACCAATGTCGTCTCCGTGATTTCGAGCCACAGCTTGTCGGCCGGCAGGCCGGTCGCGGCAAGGGTCTCGGCAAGCCGGTCTGGCAGCCGCTCGTCGAGAAGTTGCACGCACGACAGGTTGACGGCGAGGTGAAGCTCCTGACCCGCGTCGCGCCATCTCTGGACCTGATTGCAGGCGGTGTACAGCACGCTCTGACCGAGCTCGATGATCTGTCCCGATCGTTCCGCCGCGTCGATGAACTCGTGCGGAGCGAGCAACCCGCGTTCTGGGTGCTGCCATCGGGCAAGCGCTTCCACACCGATCACGACGTTGTCGGCGAGCCGAACCACCGGTTGGTAGTGAACGATGAACTCCCTGTTTTCGTTTCCGTGCCGTATCTGCACAGCGAGGCCGCTGTCCAGCGGTGGGCTCTCGCTCGTGCGAACGTTGCCGGTGACGGGTCGGTTCACCATCACGGCACCAATCGGCCTGCCGCTGTCGTCGTGCACCAGCGTTGTCGATCCGAGCAGCGAAATGGTGCTGCCATCACGGCGCCGAACGCACAGCTCTCCGTGCCAACGACCCTCGGTGTACAGCTCCCGATCGGCGGACAGGCGATCCCGCTCGGAGCCGACCCACGAGTTGACCTCGTTGAGCGGCCGGCCGATGACCTCGGCATCCGTCCAGCCGTAGAGTTCCTCGGCGGCGAAGTTGAAGCTCTGGATGCGAAAGTCCTTGAGGTCGGTGACGATCACGGCGTCGGCGACGTCGGTTCGCAACCCAAGCGCATGGTGGCGAATGAGGTCCAAGGTAGAGGCATCCCAGATCGTGATCTGGCTGGCTGATTCCCCGTGCCATGACACCGGGGTTGACGTCCACTCCACGGCACGCTCGATGCCGTCGAGCCGACGAAGTGTGATCACCTCTGGGCGCGCCCAGACCCCCAGTTTGGCGCTTTCGTGGCGGGCGGACGCTGCCGACAGTGATTGAGGGGCGACGAAGTCGAACAGATCCCGCCCCATTGCTTCTTCCGCTGTCGTAGCTCCCATCAGAGCGAGCGCCTCGTCGCTTGCGAACACGATGGTCGCCCCGACGATCACGATCCTCGAATCCGGCGAGAGCTGCACGATCCGCGAAGCAGCCAGGTCGCTGACGGCAGTGGCGATCGCAATCGGGCCGCGATCCGCGACGTCGTCATGCCGGCGCAGGCGTCGGGCCTTGTCGATGTACATCTCTGCATCGGCCGCACTCAACAGTGCGTCCACTGTGGAGCCGTTCGTACTGGACGCCACACCGACCGATACTCCCGTCAAGACCTCGTTGGCACCAATCTGGAATGGCTCGGACATCACGATTCGTAACCTTTCGGCGAGCGCCGATGCTTGCCCACTGGTGAGTTCCGGGCAGACCAGCACGAACTCATCACCGCCGAACCGGCAGAGTCGATCGTTTTCTCGCACAGCCCGACTCGTGCGGGAGGCGACTTTTGCCAGGAGTTCGTCTCCGGCGTGGTGTCCATAGCGGTCGTTCACTGATTTGAAGTCGTTGATATCGAAGAACATCACCGAGACCGGGCGACCTGCGCCGTGCGCAAGGGCAAGCTGTTCCTCGATGGTTCGAATCGCCACCCGACGGTTGGGAAGACCGGTCAACAGGTCCGTCTCGGCGAGAGAGAGCAGCCGATCGGTCATCAGTTTGTGAGCAGTCATGTCGACATGGAAGACAACAGCACCTGCGCCCGCGTCGACCGGCGCCGACGACGCGCTGAGAAGGAACCATCGGTCCTCGATCGGCGACGGGCACGGGTACTCGAACTCGAGATGCTCCCGATCGCCACTCAGGATCTCACCCAGGCCCGCAGCGACCACGGCGGCTCCGTCGACAGCTGCAGCAGCAGCCGCATCACACGTCGACAGGTAGTTGACCCCTCGGCCAGTCCCTGCGCTCGAACCACCGTTCAAGTGGGCGAACAGTCGCCATGCCTCGTTCGTGTCGAGAATCGTGCCATCCCCGCCTATCACGGCGGCACAGGCACTGAGTCGGTCGAACGCATAGGAACGTAGGGCCATATCCGGATCGACCCGAGTTTCGGCGACCCTCACCCTCATAGATAACCCATGGCATCCTGTCAGCGGGTTTTGCTCGCCGAGGTCTAGAGCAATACGTTCTCTCCGCCTGATCGCAGGCGACAACCCACACGCATGTGTACCCAGGTGTCGAGCCAATCAAACCTGCCGAACGAGAACGAGATCGACGGAGTTTCGAGGTCTCCCATGCCCGAAGGGGGCAAGAGCGTCCCCCGAGTTCACGGGCGTGCGACAGATTGGAAACATTTTCGAAACAACTTCACGCGAGTCTGTTGGTCTCAACCTCGACGAACGGAGCCGTGAATGGATTCTGGAAGCCTGACGTGGGTCCTCGTGTCAGCGGCGCTCGTGCTCTTCATGACGCCGGGCCTGGCGTTCTTCTACGGAGGCATGGACCGCAGCCGCAACGTGCTGAACATGCTGATGATGAACTTCTACTGCATCCTAATCGTGCCCGTTCTGTGGATGGCCATCGGCTATTCGCTCGCGCAAGGCGGCACAGGCGACTTCATCGGCAACTTCGACTTTGTCTTCTTGAAAGACATCGGCATTCTCGAGGACAACGGAGGCCAGATCGCCACGATCGCCTTCCTAGGAATGTTCGCCTGCATCACGCCCGCATTGATCTCGGGCGCGGTCGCAGACCGAATGAAGTTCTCCGCGTGGGCGTGGTTCGTACCGCTGTGGCTGCTGTTGGTCTTCGTCCCCGTGTTCAAGTGGATCTATGGCGGCTGGCTGGGCGATCGCGGTTCGCTCGACTTTGCCGGCGGCACGGCCATCCATGTCAACGCCGGAATCGCCGCGCTGGCCGCGGTGCTGATCCTCGGCAAGCGCAAGGGATGGCCCACCGAAGGGCACCCTCCGCATTCGATGCCACTGGTGATGCTCGGCACCGGCATCTTGTGGTTCGGCTGGTTCGGTTTCAACGCGGGCTCGGCCTTGGGTGCAACCGGCCAAGCTGCGCAGGCGTTCATGAACACGTTTCTCGCAGCAGCGGCAGCCGGGCTCACGTGGGTCATCATCGAACGCTTCCGAGATGGGCACGCCACAAACCTCGGCGCAGCCTCAGGCATCGTTGCCGGTCTCGTGGCGATCACCCCGGCGGCGGGTTTCGTGTCGGGCGCTGCACCTCTGGCGATCGGCGTTGTCGCCGGCGCGGCCTGCTGCTACGCCGTGAAGCTCAAGAACAAGGCGGGCTACGACGATGCCTTGGACGTCGTAGGCGTGCATTTCGTCGGCGGCCTTGTCGGCTCACTGACCATCGGTTTCTTCGCCAATCCGGAGTTCTTCGGGGCCGAGTTCAAGGCTGGCCTTTTCAACGACGGGGGCCTCGGCCTGCTGGGCGAGCAGGCATTGGCCAACGTTGCCACGATCATCTGGTCGTTCGGTATCACCCTGGGCATCATGATCGTGCTGAAGAAGACCATTGGAGTTCGTGTCAGCGAGGAAACCGAATCCCAAGGCCTCGACTTCGCCGAGCACGCCGAGACCGCCTACCACTGACCGCTCGTACGAAAGCAGCCTCACATGAAACTGATCACAGCGATCGTCAAGCCCTTCAAGCTCGACGACGTGAAAGCGGCGCTCGCCTCGTCGGGGATTCTGGGAATGACCGTGTCGGAAGTTCGCGGGTTCGGCCGCCAGCGCGGTCACACCGAGTCGTACCGAGGAACCGAATACCAGCTGGACTTCGTGCCGAAGGCGAAGATCGAAGTCATCGTCGAGGACGCCAGGGCGGATTCAGCGGTCGAAACCATCCTCGCTGCCGCGAACACGGGCAAGATCGGCGATGGCAAATTGTGGATCACCCATGTTGAAGAGGTCGTTCGCATCAGAACTGGCGAGCGCGGAGCCGACGCGATCTGACACGTACGCTCCTCGGTTGCGCTCGTTGGCCCGAGGTTCTATGGTGTCGAGCGTCTCGTAGGGGGAAGTCGGTGCGATGCCGACGCTGACCCGCAACCGTGTGCCCGTAAGGGTGAGCCGGAGCACCCGACGTGGCCCATATCCCAATTGCCGTCGAGGTTGCGGTTCGCGGGTGTGCGCTTCGGCTCCGGCTCGCGTCCATCTGTTCGTCGTGGCCCTGTTCATGCGAGGAACACGAACATGCGCATCACCCGTCATCTGGCCACCGTTGCACTAGCAGCCGTCGCCGCCACCTCCGTCATCGGATTCGCAGGCCAGTCGCGCGCCGCCGCTGCTGTCCCATCCGCTGAGCCGGCGCTGCTGTGGTTGGAAGGAGAGTTGAACGACAACGGCGGCGCTCTGCCGTCTTCGTTCGACCCAACGCAGACCGACTGGGGCCTCACCATCGACGCGATCCTCGCTCTCAACGCTGGCGGGCGGGGCGCTGGAACGCCAGCAGCCACCGCCACGACTGGTCTGTCGGCAAGCATCAACGACTACATCACCGGGCAAACCTTTAGCGACCCCGGCGGTCACTATGCCGGATCGATCGGTAAGTCGATGCTGGCCGCGATTGGGCAGGGCGCCGATCCGACCAACTTTGGCGGGGTCGATCTCGAGGCCCTGTCGCGGGCGGCCATACAGCCGAGCGGGACGCACGAGGGCCGATTCTCGGACACTGGTTCAATGTTCGGCGACAACAGCAACGGATTCGGGCAGGCCTTGAACATCCTCGCCCTGTCGCAGACCATCGCCGGCGTGCCATCGCCCGCAGTCGACTTCCTGCTCGCTCAACAGTGCCCAGCTGGTGGATTCCGCCTCTTCTACGACCCGCCATTCGTGATGCCACCGGCAACTCCGGCACCGACCACGCGCGGTTGCATCGACGACGCCGACGCGCATGCCGATGCGACGTCGTATGCATTGAGCGCGCTGCTGACGCTCGAGCCCGGTCCAACGACATCGGCTGCCATCGCATCGGCGGCATCCTGGCTGCTCGCCCAGCAAGACCCGATCACCGGTGGGTTCCACGGTACCGGACCGACCGCGGCCGCCAACAGCAACACGACCGGGCTTGCTGCCCGAGCGCTGACCGCAGCGGGATTCGTCGATGCGGCGGCACTTGCCCGCGACTACGTCGGCCGCCTGCAACTCGACGCTGCGCAGACGGCGGGCACCTTGGCTGCAGGTGAGGACGGCGCCATAGCGCTGAACCCTGGCGCGTTCGACGACGGTCTCGTAGACGGTATTGGCCCACTGGCACGCGACCAATGGCGGCGAGCCACTGCACAAGCAGTGCTCGCGCTCATAGCCCTGCCCCGTGCCGATCCGTTGCCGCTGGCTTCCGCTCGCCTGCTCGACACACGTCCGGGTGAGCCGACGATCGATGGCCAGCAGACGGGTGCCGGCTTGACGGCGGCGGGTTCCACGCTGGTTTTGCAAGTCAGCGGACGCGGCGGCGTCCCCGCCGACGCATCCGCGGTTGTGTTGAACGTCACCGCCGAAGGTGGCCAAGGCCCAGGTTTCGTCTCGGTCTACCCCTGCGATGTTGCTCAGCCACTGACCTCGAGCCTCAACTTCGTCGCCGGCACGCCGGTCGCCAACGCCGTCATCACCGGGCTGTCTGTTGCGGGCACGGTCTGTTTGTACGTCGGCACCAACGGGGTCAACCTCGTTGCCGACGTCAGCGGCTACTTCCCCGCAGCCTCGGGCTATCACCCGTTGACGCCGGCTCGTCTGCTCGACAGCCGACCGGGCGAATCGACGATCGACGGCGCCCAGGTGGGCGCCGGGCTGACGCCGGCGGGTTCGACCCTGGTGTTGTCAGTTGCGGGACGGGGCGGCGTGCCCGCCGATGTTGACGCGGTTGTGCTCAACGTGACTGCCGACGGAGGCCAAGGTCCAGGATTCGTCACGGTGTACGCGTGCGACGGAACGCAACCTCTCGCCTCGAATCTCAACTTCACCGCGTCGACCCCCACCGCGAACATGGTCGTCACCGAACTGTCGGCCACGGGCACGGTGTGCCTGTACGTCGCCACCAACGCGGTCAACCTGATCGCCGATGTCAACGGCTACTTTCCGACCGGGTCGGGGTACAAGGCGCTGACTCCCGCTCGACTATTGGACACCCGTCCCGGCGAGTCGACCATCGATGGAGCGCAGTTGGGCGCCGGGCTGACAGCGGCGGGCACCACATTGGTACTGCCGGTGGCAGGCCGCGCTGGAGTGCCGGCGGACGCTGTCTCGGTGGTCTTGAACGTCACCGCCGATGGCGCGTTGGGCACCGGTTTCGTTCTGGTCCACGCATGCGACGCACCGCGGCCGCTTGCGTCGAACCTCAACTTCGTCGCCAACACACCAACGCCGAACGCAGTCATCACCAAGGTGTCGGCCGACGGAACCGTGTGTCTGTTTGTAGCTACGAACCCGGTCAACCTCATCGCCGACGTCAGCGGCTACTTCGGGTGATTCGTCGGCTCGCCGCTGTGCTGGCGCTCATCGCTGTCGGCAGCGTGCTGCCCGGTGCGCGTGCGCCAGTACACGCGGCGAGCTGGTACGAGGGGGCTTGCACCGACAACGTCGGTATCACGGTGGTCATCGATTTCCAGGAGCTCGGCGGCTTGGTGAACGTGCGCTGCGCACCCGGACCGGCGACGACCGGTCTCGCTGCGCTCGACAACTCAGGCATCTCGTGGGAAGGCACTCAACGGTTTCCCGGGGTGGTTTGTCGCATCGCCGGACAGCCGGGCCCCGATGTCGAGCCGTGCGGCAACACGCCGCCGGGGAATGCCTATTGGTCGTACTGGATCGCCCCGCGAGGTGGTCCGTGGTGCTACAGCACCACCGGTGCCGGCAACCGGACACCACCCCCCGGCTCGATCGAGGGTTGGTCGTTCGCACTCACTCAGAACGCCGTCGATGTTCCGCCACCGGGGTACGACCCGCCGGCACCGATACCGGGCGAGCCGCCCAATCCGTTGAAGCGCTCCGACTGTGCAACATCATCGGCTCCCACGCCAACTGCGACGACCACAGCAGCGACGACCTCGCCGCCCGCACCAACGATTGTCATCGCACAGCCAGACGCGCCGTCGATACCGACCGATGCACCACAACCGGCGGCTGAAACTCCGCAAGTGCCAGTTGGAGCGGCTGCCGGTTCTCCAACCTCGACGACGGCGGCTGCGCTATCGACCGTCACGACCTCGACCAACAGTCCATCGTCGACCTCGACAATCGAGCCGTCCAATGACACCGCGCCGTCCAGCGCCACCGACGACACGAGGTCGGCCGATTCAGTGCCATCCACGCCGACCGCCGACTCGGCTGTCGCATTCGGCGCGGTCGATCTCGGCGATGACGGTCGGGGCGACGGCGGATTCGGATTGCCGACGGCGATCGGAATAGCGGTCGCAGCATCATTGGGAGGCGCCGGAGCGTGGGCTGCACGCCGACGGCGAGCACTGACGTGAGCCAGCGACTGGCCAGACCGCTGCACCCCGGCGCGTGGTGGCTGTGGGCGCTCGGCATGGCAACGGCGGCGTCCCGAACGACCAATCCACTGACGCTCGTCGTCTTCGCCGCAGCCGTCGGTTGCGTCGTGTCCTTCCGACGCACCGATGCACCGTGGGCGCGCGGCTTCGGCACATACCTGCGGCTCGGCCTGTTCGTCATCGTGATCAGGGTCGTGTTTCGCATGTTGCTCGGCGGCCAGTACGGCACGACAGTGCTGTTCACGCTGCCCGAGCTTCATCTGCCTGACGCGGCGGCCGGTGTGCGCATCGGTGGCCCGGTCAGCCTGCAGGGAATGCTCGCGGCGGTGTATGACGGCGTTCGACTGGCAACGTTGCTGCTGTGCCTGGGTGCCGCCAACGTGCTCGCCAATCCCAAGCGCCTCTTGAAGTCACTTCCCGCTGCCTTGCACGAGATCGGAGTTGCAGTCACGGTTGCGCTCACCGTCGCGCCACAACTCGTCGAGAGCGGGCAGCGCATACGCAAGGCTCGCAAACTACGCGGCGGCCCACGGCAGAGCGGTGTCGTCAGGGGCATCCTGATCCCGGTGTTGGAAGACGCACTCGACCGTTCACTCGTGTTGGCCGCGGCGATGGATTCGCGTGGCTACGGGCGGCGAGCCGACCAGCCCCGTTCGGCACGCGTCGCCACCGCCACGCTCGTCCTGACGGGTGTCGTCGGAGTACTCGTCGGCACGTACGGGGTGCTCGACGGCACGACTCCCCGACTACTCGGCGGGCCTATGCTCGCGGCGGGCTGCATCATCGCGATGGTCGGGATCCGCACTGGTGGTCGACGCGTACTTCGTAGCGTGTACCGGCCCGACCCGTGGGGCGCCGCCGAATGGATGGTCGCTGCTTGTGGCCTTGCCGCAGCGGGTGCCATGTTCGTCGCCAGCAGCGTCAACCCCGACAACCTGTACCCGACACTGCAACCACTGCGGTGGCCGACGTTGGGCGCATTGCCGGCGATCGGTGCGCTGATCGGAGCGCTGCCGGCGCTGCTGGCGCCCCCGGTCGATCTCGGCGAGGCGTCGAGCGTGTCTCGCGATGTGGCGGTTGCGTCGTGATCGACTTCAACTGCGTCACGATCACCTATCCCGGGGCCGATCAACCGGTCCTTCGCAACGTCACGCTGCACATTCCCGAGGGCGAACTGTGTCTCGTGGTCGGTGGCACGGGCGTCGGCAAGTCGACGTTGCTCGGCGCAATCAACGGTCTCGTGCCGCACTTCACCGGCGGAGTCTTGGCGGGTCGCGTCACGGTTGCCGGCCTCGACACACGAACCAATCCGCCGCGCGAGCTGGCCGGCGTCGTCGGTGTCGTCATGCAGGACCCCGTGTACGGCTTCGTGACCGATACCGTCGAGGAAGAACTGGCCTACGGCATGGAACAACTCGCCGTTCCGGCTGCCGTGATGCGCAAGCGTGTGGAGGAAACACTCGACCTGTTGAGCCTCGCCCACCTGCGACGCCGATCCATGAGGTCGCTCTCGGGAGGGCAACAACAGCGGGTCGCGATTGGATCGGTGATGACGGCCCATCCGCGAGTGCTCGTCCTCGATGAACCAACGTCGGCCCTCGACCCTGCCGCCGCCGAAGAGGTGCTGGCGGCACTCACTCGACTCGTGCATGACCTCGGAGTCACCGTCGTGCTCGCCGAGCACCGCCTCGAGCGAGTCATCGAGTATGCCGACATGGTCGTGACAGTGGGCGCCCTCGGTGATGTGGCGGCAGGCAGCCCGCAGGAGATGATGCATGTCAGCGAGGTCGCTCCCCCAGTCGTTCGGCTCGGCCAGGCCGTGGGGTGGGATCCCCTGCCGCTGTCGGTACGCGATGCCCGTCGGCGCGGCGGCCACCTTCGAGCGCAGCTCGAGGGCATCAGCATTCCCGGCGCGACTGCACGAGATAATCGTCATACGGCGCTGACTGCGCGACGACTGGTTGTTCGATACGGCGATGTTGTAGCGGTTGCCGGCGTCGATCTCGACGTGCACGACGGCGAAGTGTTGGCGCTGATGGGGCGAAACGGCTCGGGCAAGACGTCGCTGCTGTGGGCTCTGCAGGGCAGCGGCAATCGGCACGATGGCAGTGTTGCGCTCGACGCCGACGGCAGAGATCCGTCACGGTTGACACCAGCCGATGCCAGAGCGCGTATCGCCCTCGTCCCCCAGTCGCCTGGCGACTTGCTGTACCTGGCAACAGTCGAGGCCGAGTGCACACTCGCTGACAGCGAAAGCACTCAGGAACCGGGTACGTGTCGGGCCATCCTCGATCGAATCGTGCCGGGTGTGGAAGGAGCTGCACATCCTCGCGACCTCTCCGAGGGCCAGCGATTGGCGTTGGCGTTGGCCGTGCAACTCTGCCCGCAGCCCGCCGTCATCATGCTCGACGAGCCCACCCGCGGCCTCGACGAGGGTGCGAAGGTCCGCTTGGCCGGTGTGATCACCGAACTGGCGGCCCAGGATCGTGCCGTCGTCGTGGCGACGCACGATGTTGAATTCGTCGCCAGCGTCGCCAATCGTGTCGTGGTGCTGGCCGACGGCGAGATCGTCGCCGACGGGCCCACCGCCGACGTCGTCGTGGCCTCGCCCGTGTTCGCTCCGCAGGTCGCCAAGGTGATGCACCCGGCGCGTTGGCTGACGGTTGCCCAGATCTCGGCCGCTGTCGCCGCTGAGAGTGTTCGATGAGGTCGCCGCACGCGGTCCGAGTGCGAGGGCACACGTGGCTCGTGCTTTTGATCGGGTCGCTGGCGGGACTGGCCATGTTCATGTGGCCGCTGCTCACGAGTCCGCCCGCCGGCACGGCGCACGGCGCCGAGGCGCCATTCATCTTCGTTCTCATACTCCCTCTCGTCATCGCAGTCGTGCTCGCCGAGTTGAGCAGTGGCGGCCTCGACGTGAAGGCGATCGCCATGCTGGGGCTGTTGTCGGGTGTGGGTGCCGCGCTGCGACCCTTGGGAGCAGGCACCGCAGGTTTGGAAACGGTGTTCTTCCTGCTCATTCTTGCCGGCCGCGTCTACGGACCAGGGTTTGGTTTCGTCCTGGGTTCCACGACGATGTTCGCGTCGGCTTTTCTCACCGGGGGCGTCGGGCCATGGTTGCCGTTCCAGATGCTCGCCGCGTCGTGGGTCGGCCTCGGCGCAGGTCTACTTCCGAAATGCAGGGCACGCGTCGAGATTGCGGTCCTCGCGTTCTACGGGGCGCTGTCGGCCTACGCCTTCGGCTTCCTCGTGAACATGTGGTTCTGGCCGTACAGCATTGGCACGTTCGTCGGAACCGGCACCGATCCTGGCCTGCAGTTCGTTCCCGGCGACGCGGTGATGAGCAACCTCCATCGTTTCTTCGGTTTCACCTTGGCGACATCGACGTTGGGCTGGGACACGGGACGGGCCATCACCAATGTGGTGGTGATCTGCACGCTCGGGGCCCCCGTGCTGGCCGCACTACGCCGGGCACGACGACGCGTCGACTTCTACCCCGAGATCGCGTTCGAGCCACCCCTCGACCCAGCCCAGTGGAGTGTTACGTGCCCGCCCGGGGTGGCTCGAGACACTCTGGCGTTCTCGGTGCAGCCGCAGGCTCGATGACGTGCCACGATCACAGAGACCAAGTACACGTCGCACGACAACAGAAAAGGGACATCATGGGCAAGCCAACCTTCGGCATTTTCGACCACATCGAGGACATTCCGGGCACGTCAACACCACAGTTGCTGAAGGATCGACTCGACTTGATCAAGATGGCCGACGAAGCTGGATTTGCAGGATTTCATCTCGCTGAGCATCACGGCTCGGATCTCTGCATGGCTCCCAATCAGGAAGTGTTCATCGCTGCCGCCTCACAGGTCACCAAGAACATCCGCCTCGGCCCGC
>JANPBZ010000223.1:0-6260 GCA_031430695.1 Ilumatobacteraceae bacterium | reverse complement strand
GTCGAATGCCGGCCTCAACGTCGCCAGCGATTCCATCGTCGTGCCCGGCCGCACGCCCTCGTCGGTTTCCACGAGGATCGGTTCGGCGCGCTTCTGGGGAATGCTGACCGGAGTGATCTCCTCAGCGAAGCGACCATCCTTGATCGCGTTCGCGGCCCGCTCGTTCGACTTCATCGCGACTTCATCCTGCTGCTCGCGGGTGATCCCGCCGGCCGCATAGCGCTCGGTGCCGAGCCCCATCAGGCACGCATCGAACGCACACCACAAGCCATCCGTGATGATCGCGTCAGCGAGTTCAGCGTTACCGTAGCGAAACCCACCGCGGGCGCCGGCCGCGAGGTACGGGGCGTTGGTCATGCTCTCCATGCCACCGGCGATCACGATGTCGGCCTCGCCAGCCGCGATCATCTGATCGGCGAGGTAGATCGTGTTGAGTCCCGACAGGCAGACCTTGTTGATGCTGACGCTGGGAACACTCATCGGGATACCTGCCTTGACGGCGGCCTGGCGCGACGGCACCTGGCCCTGGCCGGCCATCAACACCTGCCCCATCAACACGTGTTCGATCTCCTCGGGCGCGACCCCGGCGCGCTCGAGCGCAGCCTTGATCGCCAAGCCGCCAAGGTCCGCTGCGGACAGCGAGGCGAACGCACCACTCAACTTGCCGATCGGTGTGCGGGCTCCGGCGACGATGTACGACCCTGCCATGGATGGCTCCTGTCTCTCACGATTTGCTCGAGAACAACTTACGGCGTGGTATTGGCCAACAACGTATAGACATCGGCAGTTTCGTAACCCAAGGCCCACAGCACCACGCCAGACCAATCGGCATCGAGCGCGGCCTGGGCGTGCATCTGGATGGTCGTCGCATCGGGGTAGTAGACGAAGTGGCGAACGGTGCACGACAATTGAACGTTCGGCGGCGTCAAGCGCAGGGCGGGCTGCAGTCCGACGCCCGCCCCGGTAGCGCTTGTGGGGACCGTCGGCACGGCTCGTGTGGGCCGAATGTACGGCGGCGCCGGAATAGGCGTCGTGCTGTATCCCGTCTCGACCACGTCGTAGGTGAAAAACACCTCGCCCGAGTTGTGACGGATGAGGGTTGGCTGTGCCCCGTGGGCGACGACCACATCCGGCACGTTTTCCAGCTCGATACTGGTGGTCCGAAGTGCACCGTCGGGGCAGATCTCGGCGGTGTTCACCTTGCGACCCCAATTGCGGCCGTACGCCGGTATGCCCAGTTGCAGTTTGTGGTTCGGCACGATCGGGTCGTTGTAGGCGATGACGAGATTGACCCACGACATCGGTGAGATCGGGCCCGGCGAACTGACGCTCCAGTCGTAGACCATCAGCTTGACCCGATCGGCGTAGACACCCATCTGTTGCGGGTCGTACACCCAGTAGCCACGCCGAGCCCCGGCGTCCATCCACGTCGGAGGGATGGTGACCGACAGCAGCTTGTTGTTGGCGTGCAATGCCGCGGCCAACTCGGCGACGAAGGCGACCCACACCGGTTGGGTGGTTTCCCACGACGCCGAGCCGTCGGAGAAGGCGAATCCTTCGTAGTCGAGATCGATCCCGTCGAAGCCACTGGTCATCACCAGATTGACGATGTTCTGCACGTGCTGCGTACGGCTCGTTGTGTTGGCAAGGATCACGGTGGCCATGATCCACTTGCCGCTGCCGTCCGTGATGGACGGCAGGACCTTGATGCCGCGAGCCTGAGCCGCTGTGACGGTCGTGTTGAGCTGGGATTGGGAGCCGACGAGACCGATCGTGCCGTCGGGTAGGGCGGTGTAGAAGAACGGCGAGACGTCACTGAACATCGTCGAGGCAGCAGGATCGGAGAATGCGACTCGTCCCTCTGGTGCATTCCAATACGGAACCCAACCGCTGACGAAGCGGTTCGGGTTGCAGGCGCTGAGCACGACCATCGCCGCTACAACGAGGGTGGCGCGCCAGGAGCCGCTTCTGCGAACGTTGGGCACCACGCAAGGATACTGGTCAACCGCGGAGGGTGTGCCGCGGTCGAGCGTTCGCCCGCCGGACCGTGCCCGCCATCTGCTTCACTGAGTGGATGATGTTGACCGAGATCGACCACATCGCCATCGCCGTTCGCGACCTCGAAGCGGCGATCGACTACTACCGACGCGCGTTCGGCGCAGAGGTGCATCATCGCGAGATCGTCGACAGCGACGGGGTCGAGGAGGCGCTGATCAAGGTGGCCGACAGCTACATCCAACTCACGGCCGCTACGCGACCGGATTCGCCGATTGCCAAGTCGATCGAGAAGCGTGGAGAGGGCCTGCATCACGTCGGCTATCGCGTCAGCGATTGCGCCGCCGCGTTGGCCGCGATGGTTGCCGCCGGCGCGACAGCGATCGATTCAGTTCCTCGGCCGGGCAGCCGTGGCACGACGGTGGCTTTCATTCATCCGAAGGGAAGCCTGGGCACATTGATCGAGCTCGTGCAGGAGTAGACGTCCTGCGCTCGTTCATCGCTCTAGCTCAGCGCAGCGACAGTGCCTCGGTGGTGCCACTGCTGACCAACCAACCCGCTTCGTGCATGCGCTGCTCGACCAGTTCCGCGACTTGGGCGCGGAGCTGATTGTTCTCTTCGAGGCATTGCTGCAACGCAGATGTTGCCTCGGCCAGATTCTGCTCGACCCGGCCAAGGCGGGACCCGGCGTCGCCGGACAGATCGCCGCCGTTGCTGCGCCGCTCGAGGCCGTCGAGGCGCGTATTGACCTCGTTGCGCAGCTTCTCGAGCAATCCGATCAGCGTGGCCTGCGAACGATCGAGATCGGCACGACCTTCGGCTTTCCCGGACTCGAAGTCCTGCTTGGCGATCGTCGCGTATGCAGCCATCGATGTGTACTGCGCCATCACCTGCTGCTCGACCTTGACCAGGCGCTTCCGGAACTCGATCGCCGTCGCCGACGCGACCTCAGCGCCTTCCTCCGGCAGGAAGGGCTCCAGCAGTTCGTCGAGTTCCGCCCAGCTCTTGTCGTTGCGTCGCATCGTCGCCGTCCTTCCTCTACCAGAGTTCATCCCGGGCGCCCACGCGGACGCACGTAGGACGTATCGGCCAGCGCAGCTTGATTCTTGAACGCGAAGGTCTTGATAAACGATTGAGGAATTTCCTCTCAAGCAACGGACAGATCGGTCCGATTATTGATTTGCGCTAGCGGGGACCACCAATGGCGTTCACAACGTGGATTCGACACCTTAAAGCGGGAGGAACGCTCATCATGGAAAACCACATCGAAGTTCAAGACAAGCAGGACAAGGGATTCACCCTCGTTGAACTGCTGATCGTCATCGTCATCCTCGGCATCTTGGCCACCGTCACGGTGTTCGCCGTTCGTGGCATCACCGACCAGGGCAAGGCCAGCACCTGCAAGGCCGACTCGAAGACACTGCAGACGGCCTACGAGGCATACGTCGCCCAGTACGGCGGGGTCTCCATCCCGATTGCCCCAGCAACGGTCCCGGCCGGTGCGCCGGCCACCTACACGGCCAACGGCGCTGATGCAGAAGGCACCCTTGTCAACGCCGGCTTCATCCGTTCGGTGTCGTCCAACTGGGTTCTGAGCACCGGCGGTGTTCTGACCGTCGAGCTCGTCGGTGGCGTGAGCGCCAACGGCTGCACGGCAGCGATGATCTGATCCGACCCTCGGATCAAGTCGATAGAAGCCGGGCCTTCGGGCCCGGCTTCTGCCGTTTTCCACCACGCTTCGACCGCTACCCGTGGCGACGGAAGCGGTGGAGCTTGTCTCCCAGTGCGTCGCGCAGCTCGAGGTCGGTCACACCGAGGCCCTCGCCGGGCGCCAGGCACAGCACCCCGATCTTGCCCTCGTGCATGTTGTGGTGCACCTGGTGCGCTGCCTCGCCGGTTTGCTCGAGCGGAAACACCTGCGACAGAACCGGGTGGATCATGCCCTTGGAGATCAACCGATTGGCCTCCCACGCCTCTTTGTAGTTGGCGAAGTGGCTGCCGACGAGGCGCTTCAGTCGCATCCAGAAATGACGATTGTCGAACTCGAGCATGAAGCCGCTGGTTGCTGCACACGACACCACGGTGCCACCGCGTTTGGCGACGTACATCGAGGCCGCGAACGTCGAACGTCCGGGATGTTCGAAGACGATGTCCGGATCCTCGCCGATGAGATCGCGGATGTCTTTGCCGAACCGTCGCCATTCGCTCTCGTCGTGGGTGTGCTCGTCCTTCCAGAAGCGGTAGTCGGCGGCCCGTCGATCGATCACGGCCTCGACCCCCATCGAGCGCAGGATTGCCGCTTTGTCGGGCGACGACACGACGCACACCGGAATGCCGCCGCCATTCAGCACGTATTGGGCCGCGTACGCACCGATACCTCCTGTGGCGCCCCAGATCAGCACCACGTCGCCCTGCTTCATCGCCGCGCCGTTCCTGGAGACCAGCATGCGATAGCTGGTCGAGTTGCACAGAGCATTGACAGCCGCCTCCTCCCACGTGAGGTGGGCCGGCTTGGGCAGCAGCTGATTGGCCTTGACCACGGCCAGATCGGCGAGTCCGCCGAAGTTGGTCTCGTACCCCCAGATGCGTTGATTGCTGGCCATCATCGAGTCATCGTGCGCCGTCTGGTCCTGGTCGTCGACGTGGTTGCAGTGCACGGTCACCCGATCGCCCGGCTTCCAGTTGCGCACAGCCGCGCCGACTCGCAGCACCACCCCGGCCGCATCGCTGCCGACCACCTGATACGGCTGGTCATGTCGACGCGCCCACTCGCTCTCACGAGCCAGACGAGCCAGTGACCCGAACGTGCTGACGGGCTCGAAGATGCCGCTCCACACGGTGTTGAAGTTGATGCTGCTGGCCATCACGGCGACGTAGGCCTCGTCGGGCGCCAACTCCGGCGTGGGCACCTCACCGATGTGCAGGCTCTGGCGAGGGTCTTTTTCGGCGGAGGCGACCCCGGCCCACATGTCTTGCTCGGCCTTCAACACGTGGGCGGCGCGGTAGGCCTGCGGGATGGGAAGTTGACCGATCTCGTCACCGGTTGCCCCTTGTTCGATCGCCTCGACCATGTGCTTCATGCGCCGACGTTACCGACCGGTAGGTGGACGCGGTGAAATCCGCTCGGGCCGAACTAGCGGACGATCTCCATGCGCATGCCCGTGTCGTCCCAGTTGGGGTCCATCGGCAAGCGGCTCATCGCTCGGGCGGCAGCACGCCTGGCCGTCCACACCAGAGCGCATGCCTGCATCATGTGCAGTTGCCCCGCTCCCGTCGGTGGAATGCGCCGGATGACCTCCTCGACACCCGGCATCTTGTCGCGGATCAGTTGCATCCGCTCCAACACACCTTCCTGGTGATGCGGCGACGTCGTCAGCGGCAGGTCACCGTTGAGGTTGGTGAAGCTCAGATCCGGATGGGCGGCGAAGAAACTCCGCTGGTGAAATGGCTGAAAGTCGCGCTCGGCCTCCCGCCACCACTTGAACCGGCGAAAGTCGTCATTGGTCAGCCACGGCTCGATCGCGCGCGCCTCATCGCGGGTCTTGGCGCGCAAGGCAGCACGAGACGGCATCGGCTTGACGCCGACCACTCGCGGCCATCCGACCAGTTCGCGCGCCTCGGCATCGCATGGTCGATACGGTCCGACAGGTTGCTCGTAGAACCCGATCGGTGCGTAGATGGCCGCGGCATCGAACTTTGGCTTGTATTCGAGCACGTCCAGCAGGGTGCCCACGACCTCTGGCTCTTCGACATTGACCGTCACGCCTGCCAAGCGCGCCGGCATGATCAGCCAGCCCCCAGGACACGGCACAACGCCGCCCAGGATCTTGTAGGGAAGCTTCGAGGCAACCATGCGTGGCGGACTGTCAGACGCCGACGAGTTGGCCGGAGCCGGTGGAAGCTGCCTGCCCCGCCGCGACCGTCGCCTGTGCCTGCATCTGCGAACGCTGTGTCGCCGCCTGAGCCATGATCTCTTTCGGGTAGGCGCTGACGCCGGCAGCGGTATCGAAACTGATGATGCCACTGGCCACCAGACGAGCCAGGTCCATCTCGATGGTCTGCATTCCTTCTTGCTGTCCCGAGATCATGGTGTTACGCAGCTGGCGGGTCTTGCCCTCACGCAGCAGGTTGCGCACGGCGTCGTTGGCCATCAGCACTTCGTAGGCAGCGACACGTCCCCCGCCTTCAGCAGGCAACAGACGCTGGCTGACCACGCCCTGCAACGAGCCGGCGAGCATGATCTGGATCTGGTCGCGGCGCTCGGA
>JANPBZ010000222.1:0-6614 GCA_031430695.1 Ilumatobacteraceae bacterium | reverse complement strand
CCTGAGCGTGAGCACCGACGACGCATGGTTGTTGTTCGCTGACGCTCAGGCGACGGTCCCTAGGTCATCGAGTGCTCGGTGGAGAACGTCGTAGGTGCGATATTGGGTCCACTGTCCTTCGTGGAAGATCGCGGCGTCGAGCCGCAACGTGCTCTTGAGGATCACCAGGCTCGTGTGCTGTTCGGCGCGGGCGCCGAACTTGTCGAGGATCAGCGCCAGGATGGAGTAGTCGACGCCGATGTCGGCGACCACCTGGTCGTAGTCGTCGCCGACGTTGCCCCAGCCGTGCTCGAGAAAGGCTGCAACGTGATCCGTGACGATGGTGCAGTACAACGCGTTCGACGCCAATCCGCGACCAGCGGCTCCGATGGTCGCCTGTGGCTCGGGGAAGTGGTCCGCGGCGGCCATGGCGAGAACTTTGGTGTCCCACAGTGGCTCGGACGCGCCCGCCGTGGCCCACATCGTGTCGCCCCGCACCTCGAGACGCTGTTCCATCGACGCAGGAACCGGTGGGAACGGGAGATCGTGGTCTGCGTACCACTGCCGTGCCGTGCCCATCTAGACGATGTCCTTGATGTAGCCGCCGGTCTCCTTGTTGGCCCCGGCGCCGGCGGGATTGACGTTTGCTCCCCACTGTGCCGGGGTGAGCAGTCGGTGGGCGGTCTTGGCCTGGAGGATCTGCGCTTGGAGCGAACCCAGGCGTGCCAACAAGACGGTGACTGCTGCGTCGGGGAGGAGATCGGCGACGACTGCTGCCAGGTCGGCCGGCTGGAGGGCCAGCACCATCTCTGCCATCTCCCAATCGAAGTACACGCCGACGCCCGGGTAGGCGCGATAGGCGTCGGTCACGTCCTCCCAGTTGTTCAGTGTCCTGTTGCCCTTCTTCCGTTTGGCTTGCTCCGGAAAGGCGAGATCGTTGTCGATGCCGACCACACCCACGACATGGCCGGCGCCGTCGGTCTGCACGAACCAGTTGCCCGGGTGGCGGTCGACCTGGCCGCACAACGCATCGATGATGGTGAGCTTCGACAGGCAGCGCTGCAGCACCGGGTCGTCGCCGCTCAGCGCGTCGGGTTTGGCAGCGGGATCCGCTGCCTTGGCCTGACTGGTCTTGTAGAACTCGCCGGGCCGGTTGGCCTTGGTGCCGAACTTCTCGCCGGCGGCGACCTCTTCGGAGACGACGCCGGGGAACTTGCCGTACTTCTTCTCGAGCGTGCGTTCGGTGCGCGTCAACACGTTGGCGTTCAGAAGCTGATCGATCCGCCACATGGCCAACGCACGCTTGTCCATCCCCGGCCGGTTGGCAGGGATACCGAGATCCTGGGTGATGCCCTCCTCAGGCGTTCCGGCTCGAACCTCGTTTTCGGCTTGTTTGTTGTAGCCAGTGAACCCACCCGGTAGGTCGTACTTGGTGACGGTGTTGATGCCACCCTGCTGCTGGCCGCCCGCCGTGCCCTCGGCGGCGAGGTCGAACAGGTGGGTTCCCATGCTGGTCGGAAGGACGTCTTTCCACTTCTGGTTGGCCTGTGGCGGGTTGGAATCGAAGAACCGCTTCCGGGTCGTGAGCACGGCCTTTTCCGGTTTGGCCTGGTTGCCGATTCCTGTGACCATCCTCGCTCGGGCGTCGCTCTTGTGCTTCTTGTTGTAGGGAACCACTGCGGCGTGGACCGCGTCGAGCTTGGCTTGGAGGTCGAGGTACTGCCCGGTGCGCACGCCCGGGTCGGGGTCGATGACGGTGTCGGCGGCGGTGTTGTACTCGTCGAGAGCCTTGCCGAACGCTGAGTAGTTCTTGCTCTTCTCGCGCCCGCCCACGCTCTTGCCGGTCTTGGGATCTCCAACCTGCTGCTTGACCCACGCCCACGTCGGCAGGCGTCGAATCGTGCGCTGGGCGTCCCCGGTCTGTTGCACCACATGAGTGAGCTCGTGGGCGAGCAGGTACTGGCCTTCGCGACTCGCCGGCTGGTACTCGTTGGCGGCGAAGAACATGTCGCTGCCGATCGTGAACGCTCGGGCATTCAGCGAGCGGTTCAGCGTGTCGGCATGCGCGTCGGTGTGGACTCGAGCATGATCGAGGCTCGCCCCGAAGCCGTGCTCCATGTTGCGGCGCAGCTCACGAGGCAGTGGTGCGCCGGATCCTCTCGCAGCTTGGATCTCATGCTCCAGTCCCGCTTCCACGTCTCCGCCGCCCGCACCGACGGCCGAGCTCTCCGACATGCGCCGAATTCTGGTCGGCGGGTATTCAACGTCGTCCGCATCGATGCCCTGGAGCGCTTCGAGGCGCATGGTCACATCGCGGGCGATGCGATCAGCTTCATGCTCGGCGGGATCGTTCGTCGCGCCGACCATCAACTTCGCTTGCGCCCCGCGCCGGCGCAGTTGGTCAGCGATGACCGCCGTGGGGTCCGACACCGGGGATGTCGTCGTTCGAGATCGGACCTTTTCGAGTGCCATGCCTGCATCCTTCCAGTCAGGGCAAGGTACACCCCGCAAAGGAACCGAGCAATGAATGACCGGTAGCATCCCGCTGCGTCAGGTCCGGCGTGGGGCGGTGTGCATCGTGCCACCCATGGTGTGGGGCACACGAGTGACCGCAGCATGTCGACGGTCATCCGACCTCCGCCAAGACGGGACACGCACAGGTCTCACTGCACCGGTGGGGCGGTGCAGTGACGACGCAGTTGCATGACCGGCATCCGCATGCGGCTCCCACCAGCAACTGCGGCGACTCGGCGACGGCTCGACCCGCGAGAGCCCGGTGAGCAATCAGGGATGCGGGCACAACGGCGAGGAAGCCGAGACTGAGACCACGCGCAGGCCGACGGCGTCAGCGACGGCGCCGATCCCGATGAACGCGAAGCCGGCGGCGCCTCCAGCGAGGCCCATGACGACTCCTGATGCCGCGGCCACGGCGTGCGGCGCGTGCTCCTGGGCGGCCACCACGATCAGCGGCCCGGCCGCGTTGACGAGCACGCCGGCTCCGAGCGCGGCCGCAAAAGTCCGGTAGACCCTGGCTCGAGAGCGAGCATCAACATCAGGATCGGCGCAGCCGAGATCAGCGAGGCAAACGCGATCCGGGCCGGAGCGACACGGCTGACGGCCCAGCCGATCGCGAGGCCGCCGACAGCGGCGCCGGCCTGGAAGAGACCGACGGGACCGCGCAGCATGCCCCATGAAGCACCTGCCTGCGGGGGCGCGCTGCGGGAGCACGCGACGCGCCAGTACCGCTGCAGCGGGGTGGTAAGCGGCAGAGCCGAGTCCACCGACGAGGATCATGACGAACACCAACCACAGGCTCGGCGAGACGCCCACCAGGGCGAGCAGCGCCGAGCTCAGAACGGCGCCGACACCCGCAACGCGGCGTGCGCCGATCTTGTCGGCTACTCGTCCGACGAATGGCTGAGACGACGCCGTGCTGGCGCCGGTCGTCGCCACGAGGGCTCCGGTCTGCATCGAGTTGAGAGAAAGGCGATGCTGCCGGAAACGAGGTCGATGAAGCTGTGCGAGGCCGAGCGGGTTGCGAACATGGTCGTTGTCCTTCCGTGACGAGACTTTGCGAGCGTCGTACCACTGGCTGTCACACCTCTGTCGTGGCGCCTTCACGCATTTCGGCACGGGCCTCAGCCGAGATCGATTCTCGGCGGATCCTGGCGATGTCGTCGTCGACGAAACCCGACGCCGATGCCAGGATGAGTGCACCGGCTACCGAGATCGGCACGAGCAGGAGCATGCTCGGCTGGATGCCGATGGCATCCGACACCGCGCCGATCGCCGGGAGGAACACGGCGATGCCGGGTAGGGCGAACACCGAGATCGTCGAGAAGGTCGTGGCGCGGGCACGAGGAGGTGCGACGAGCGAAACGAGCGCGAGGAACGCCGGTGCAAGCGTGCCGTGCTCGCCGCAAGGAGGGCGTGCACGGTGACCGCGATCGATACGTGCGGCGCGTACGCGAGAAGGACGATGAGTACGGCGTCGATGACACCGACAAGGGCGACGAAACGAAGCA
This sequence comes from Ilumatobacteraceae bacterium, assembly GCA_031430695.1. GTDB lineage: Bacteria > Actinomycetota > Acidimicrobiia > Acidimicrobiales > Ilumatobacteraceae > JAENVT01. The sequence continues at coordinate 2,610 of JANPBZ010000222.1, read as the reverse complement.
GCAGACCAGCGCCGTGATCAGCCAGCCGCGACACGTGCGGCATGGCAACGACCACCCCGAGGATCTGCAGCGGCTCGATGACGGCAGCGATGATCCCGCGTCGGGCTGCGTCGAGCGCAAAACGTCCTCGTAGACGAGCGATCACAGGGTCGGGATGCCGAACAGGGCGACGCCGAGGAACGGCGCGGCGAGCCAGATCCGCCGGATCGTGGGCACACCGGCGAGCATCCGTATGACCGGCCAGACCCGGTGTCCGGGCGATTGTGCCGAGGGTCCAGGCCGTGCTCGCTGCTGCGCGCAATGCCGGTGTGACGATCGTCTATCTCAAGATGGGATTCAGTCCCGATCTGGCCGACGCTGGATATTCCCAGTTCGCCGACGTGGCTCAAGCACGTGCCGCTGCGGGCGGGTGACGCCGTGACTTCGCCTGATGGCGAACCGTCGCGAATACTTGTGCGGGACTGCTGGAACACCGACATCGTCTCGGAGTTGGGTCCGGTGGATGGTGACATCGTGCTCTACAAGACCCGCTACAGCGGCTTCTATGCCACCGAGTTGGACGCTGTCCTTCGTAGCCGCGGAATCGAACAGTTGGTGGTAGTCGGTGCGACGACGAGTGTGTGCGTGGAGTCGACGGTGCGCGACGCCATGTTCCGGGACTACCACTGCCTCGTGATTGCCGACGCGACAGCCGAACCAATAGCAGCGGACGCGCCGCGATCCAACCACGAGGCATCACTACTCACGCTCGAACTGCTGTTTGCGGCCGTTGCTCAGTCCGAGGATCTGATCGTCAGCCTCCAACTCGGGGCAGCAGTGCCAGGCTGACAGCCAGTGTGCCTGCGCGTCCGAGCCACAGCTTTCGATTCCGCGCCCACCACTTCGGGCTGTGGGCACCGGCTTGGGCCACCGGCGCCCGTCTCGGTGCCCACGGACTCCACCACACAACGAGTCCCATGTCGTCACCACGGCAGGGACCTACGCGCTGGTTAATCGATGTGAAGACTGTGCGATGAGAGATGTGAGGAGCCCGGGGGCTCATCTCTCATCGCACGGTCTCGCAGCGCCGGCGGCGAGTGGTCACCAGGGCCAAAATGCCGGTCGCCGCCAGCAGGGCTGCCAGGCGAAGCATCATGCCGACCTCGATACCCGTCCGCGGCAGCTGGACGTTGGGCGGCACCGTCGGTGGGACCACCGCAGGCTGCAGGGGCGCCTGCGACGCAACGACGAACGGCACGATGCTGGCCGAGTCCTCGTTGTTGACGAGGTTGGTTTCGGGCGTGACCGTGCTTACCGTCGCGGTGTTCACGACGGTGCTGCCGGGGACAGCTGAAGCGGGCACGAGGGCCGTGATCGTGATGGTCCCGACGTCGCCGACCAGCAGCACGGGCCTGGTGCAGGTGATGCTGTTGGCGACCGAAGTGCAGCTGAAGTCGGAGGACGACACCGATTGCAGAACCAGAGGTGCCGGCACCGGATCCACGATCGAGACATCACGAGCCGTGTTCGGGCCGAGGTTCGAAACGACGAGCGTGAACGTGGCGACCGAGCCGGCCAACGGTGTTGGCGTCGACGTGGACTTCACGATCTGGACGTCGGTCAGGACCCGAGCCGGGGTGTCTTCACAGGCAACGTTGTTCGAGGGGTTGGTGCCACTGACGACCTCGGCGCGGATGGTCGGCACACATGGCGGGACACAGCCCTCGCCGACGCATGCCGGATCGTCGGCCGTGGTGACGAATGCCTTGTTGGTGAACGTCGCCGGGGCTGCGATGTCGGTGATCATGGCTTGCAGCGAAATGGTCACTGATTCGCCGACCTGTAGATCGGCGGGATCCAAGCTGCAGGTCACGACCTGCCCAGCGGCATTGCAGTTGGCGGGCAACGGCAGGACCCACACCACACCGGCGGGGAGAACGTCGGTGACGACAACGGGCTCGCCGAGGTCGGCATCGCGGGTTCCGAGGTTGCTGATGTTGAGGGTGTAGGTGAATGTCTCGCCGGCCAGCGGCTCAGCTCCGCCGTCGCTCTTGGTGATTTGCAGATCGACTGGCATGTCGTCGTTGACCAGAATGCACGTGATCTCGTCGCCCTCGTTGGCAACCACCGGGTTCTCGACCGGCGCCTGCGCAGCATCGAAGCATGTCAACGAGGTGAGTGCGTACCCGCCACGTTGTGTTTCGGAGACTACATAGCTCTCGTTGGCCTCGATCGTCTCGGCGATACCGCTGGTGACGGCCGTGGTCCCCACGAAGAGGGGGAAGTCGGCGACGCCGGCAATGCCACCGTCGTCGTTGATCACGGTCTTGACGACCGTGATGGTCGGCGCCTGATCATCGTTGGTGATGGTGCAGCGAACGGACTCGCCAGGTGAGAGCGTGACGGTCGCCTCGCCCACCGGAACGTCGATGGAGTTGTTCGAACGGACCTGGTCGCTGACGCACACCGTGCCAGTCGCGACGTAGCCGGGGATCTGGATCTCGCTGACGACCAGAGCGGTGCCCGCCGCATATTGATTGAGCTCGTCCGACACGACCGGCGTGTCATTGACCTGCAGCACGAAGTCGGCGACCACTGCGTCGCCGCCGTTGTCGTTGACCACGTTCTTGA
>JANPBZ010000221.1:0-8852 GCA_031430695.1 Ilumatobacteraceae bacterium | reverse complement strand
ATGACGGCGAACGCCAGATACGGGTTGCAGGCCGGGTCGGGGGAGCGGAACTCGATGCGCGTCGCGCTGGGATTGCCGCGCTTGGCGACGGGCACACGCACCAGACCACTGCGGTTGTTGCGTGCCCAACTGACGTGGACTGGCGCCTCGAAACCCGGCACCAGGCGCTTGTAGCTGTTGACCGTCTGGTTGGTGATGGCCGTGATCTCGGCCGCGTGACGCAGCAGACCCGCCATGAACTGCTTGGCAATCGGCGACAGGTTGTAGACGTCGTCGGGCGAGTAGAACGCATTCTCGTCGTCGTCGAACAGCGAGAGGTGCACGTGCATGCCGCTGCCCTGCACGCTCTCGAGCGGCTTGGGCATGAACGTGGCGTGCACGCCCTGGCTGGCGGCGACCTCTTTCACGACCAGCCGGAAGGTCATGATGCTGTCGGCCATCGTCAACGCGTCGGTGTGGCGCAGGTCGATCTCGTGCTGGCTCGGCGCATCCTCGTGGAAGCTGTACTCCACAGGAATGCTCATCGTCTCGAGCGTGCGGATTGTCTGTTTGCGCAGGGTTCCGGCAACGTCGGTGGTGGTGAGATCGAAGAACCCGCCCTCGTCGAGGGGGACAGGGGCTTGGCCCTTCTCCGGCGGCGAGAAGTAGAAGAACTCGATGTCGGGGGCAACAAGGAACGTGTAACCACGCTCGTGTGCTGCGTGCAGATTGCGGCGCAAGACCTGCCGCGGATCGCCCTCGAACGGCGTGCCGTCGAGGTTGTGGATATCGCAGAAGACCCGGGCCTCTGTGGCCTTGGGGTCGCCCCAGGGCAGGACCTCGAACGTGTTGGCGTCGGGCATTGCCAGCACGTCGCTCTCGAGCGTGCGCCCGAAGCCGTCGATCGACGACCCGTCGAAGGTCATGCCGTCCTCGAGCGCGTTCTCCAGTTCGGCAGGGCTGATCGCGAAGCTCTTCAAGCTGCCGAGCACATCGGTGAACCACAGTCGGATCAGCCGTACCCCGCGTTCCTCCACGGTGTGCAGGACGTAATCACGTTGCTGTTCAAGCATCACGGCTCTTTCTATGTGACAAATCTAACCCTGGAAAAACGCCGAGCCCGCCCGGGCTCCTGGCTGGAACCCGAACGGGCGAGGCACTTGCGAATGCGAAGCAACTATGAACAAACGCTCTCGAGGATGAGGCGGGTGACCGTGTAGGGATCGCAGTTGGAGTTCGGGCGGCGGTCTTCTGCGTAGCCCTTGCCATCCTTGGCGACCTGCCACGGGATGCGGATGCTGGCTCCGCGGTTCGACACGCCGTAGCTGAACTTGTTGTACGGAGCCGTCTCGTGAGCGCCGGTCAGGCGGCTCTCGATGTCGGCGCCGTAGCCCTTGATGTGGGCCTCGATGCGCTTGCCGATGGCCTTGCATGCCGCCTCGATCGGGCCGTAGCTCTCGCGCATCGCCTTCGTCGAGAAGTTGGTGTGCGCGCCGGCGCCGTTCCAGTCACCCTTTACCGGCTTGGCGGCGAAGCTGATGATCACGTCGTAGTCCTCGGCGATGCGATGCAGCAGCCAGCGACCGACGTACAGCTGATCGCTGACCGTCAGTGCGTCGGCGGCGCCGATCTGGAACTCCCACTGACCGGGCATGACCTCGGCGTTGGTGCCTTCGATCATCAGGCCGGCATCCATGCAGGCCTGCGTGTGCTCCTCGATGATCTCGCGGCCGATCACCCTGCCGGTACCGACGCCGCAGTAGTACGGCCCCTGCGGCTCGGGGAAGCCGTCCTTCGGGAAGCCGAGCGGCGATCCGTCGGCCTTCAGCATGGTGTACTCCTGCTCGATGCCGTAGATCATCTCGGCCTTTGCGTACTTCTTGGCGACCTTCTCGAGCTGCGCACGGGTGTTGGTGGGGTGCGGCTTCATGTCGCTGGCGTTCAGCACGTCGCACAGCACCAGCACGTTGGTACCACCGCGCAGCGGGTCGGGACAGGTGAAGACCGGGCGCAGCACGCAGTCGCTGTGCTCACCGGTTGCCTGATTGGTCGACGACCCGTCAAAGCCCCAGATCGGAGGCTGCTTGCCATCGCCCAAGATCCTCGTCTTGGAGCGCAGCAACGGGGTCGGCTCTGTGCCGTCGAGCCAGATGTATTCAGCTTGGTAGGCCACAAATTTCCTTCGCTCTCAGGACCGCGGGCGCGCCGCGATCGGGTCCGAAAAATTGTGCCAGGCCCCCTGTTTCGATGCCATATCGCTTGTGTGAACGCTGTGTGAAGTTGGGCCACGTGGGGCCCCGCCGCGCCGCGCTTCAGATGGTGACGCGTTGACCCTGATCGAAGCCGTGAACCCGCTTGATGGCCCGGTAGGCGTTGATTCTCTTCTCGGCGAGACGGTCGGCGGCCGCGTATGTGGCGATGCCTTCTGCCTGGGAGATCGTGAACACCTCGTGCATTCGCTCGTAGATGGCTGCCACCTTGGCCATGCCGCGTTCCTTGTTGACGCCACCCCACAACCGGTCGGTGTCGAACACTGTGCCACCTGCGTTGGCGATGTAGTCGGGCGCGTACAACACGCCGCGGCGATGCAGTTCGTCGCCGTGGCGCGACTCGGCGAGTTGGTTGTTGGCCGAGCCGCACACGATCGGCGCCCTCAGCACGGCTAATGCTTCGTCGTTGATGGTCGCCCCGAGGGCGCACGGGCAGTACACGTCGACATCGGCGGCGACGACATCGGTAGCGGCGACGGCTGTCGCCCCGTGGGCGCTGACCATCGCCGCGACCTTCGCCGGGTCGATGTCGCTGACCAACACCGTGGCGCCCTCGCCGACCAGGAACTCGACCATCGGGACGCCGACCGCGCCCAGGCCCTGCACGATCACCCGCTTGCCGCGCAGCGACGGTGAGCCAGTGTGCCGCTCGACGCACGCCCGCATGGCCTGCAGCACGCCAAAGGCGGTGGCCGGTCCGATCGGGCCGGCACCACCGGCCGACTCGGGCAGGGTGATCACGTTGCGGGTTTCGGCGCGCATGTGGTCCATGTCCAACAACGTGGTGCCGACATCTTCGCCGGTCAGGTACTCGCCGCCGAGTGAATCGATGAATCGGCCGAGCGCTCTGAACAGCATCTCGCGGCCTTCGGTGCGCTTGGGGTCGCCGATCACGACGATCTTGCCACCGCCCAGGTTGATGCCGGCAGCTGCGTACTTGTAGGTCATCCCCTTGCTGAGCCGCAGGGCATCCTCCATCGCTGCCAGATCGTCGCTGTAGGTCCACATGCGGCATCCGCCTGCGGCGGGTCCCAACACGGTCGAGTGGATTGCCAGGATGGCCCGCAGGCCGACGTCCTCGTTCTGGAAGCACAGAACCTTCTCGTGGCCATTCGCGGCCATGTAGTCGAAGATCTCGGTCTTCTCCATCAGCGGCCCAATCTCATCGGATAGTCCAGCCGCCGTCGACCATCAACACCTCGCCGGTGACGTACGACGACGCTGCCGATACCAGGAACACCACGGGACCGACCAGTTCGTCGGGACGGCCGCGCCGGGCGAGAGGAGTCAGGTCGCGCACGGCTTGCTCCTTGGCCTCGTCGTGTTCACCCGCAGCGCCGGGCATGAACACCTCCATGTAGGCGGGCGAAAACGCATTGACCCGGATGCCGTGCGGGGCCCACTCGAGCGCCAGCGACTTGGTCAGCATGTTCACCCCACCCTTGGAGATGTTGTAGGCCGAGATGTTCTTCACCGCCACCTCACCGCAGATCGACGAGTTGTTGGCGATGGCGCCGCCCCCGTTGGCGATCATCACCTTGGCGACGGCCTGGGCGTAGAAGAAGTAGGCCTTCAGGTTGACGTCGAGCACGAAATCAAAATCGGCCTCGGTGTAGTCGATGGCCGGTGCAGCGGCGTCGACGCCGGCGTTGTTGATCAAGATGTCGATGCGACCCCACTGCGCCGCCACCTCGCCGACGACGCGGTCGATCTCCGCCTTCTGCGAAGCATCGCCGGGCACGACGAGACCCTGACGTCCGGTGCTTCGGACTTCTTCGGCGGTCTCGTCGAGTTCGCTGACGGTTCGGCTGGTCACGGCGACGTCGGCGCCGTGCTGGGCAAGACCAACGGCGATGGCCCGGCCCAGCCCGCGGCCGCCACCGGTGACGAGTGCTTTCTTGCCGGCGAGATCGAACAAGGCTGACATCACAGGCGATGCTACGCAGCTCGGGAACCGCACGACCAAGACGTAGCGTCCAAGATGACATGAACAGACGTACTTTCCTGGCCGCCGCGCTCGTCGCACCGGTGGTGGCAGCACTGGCCGCGTGTGGCGACCCCGATCAGGTGCCCGCAGCCACGACTCCGGGAACCGTTCCTGACGCCACTCCTGAAACTGTCCCCGGTTCGATGCCGACCACACGTATTTCCCATTCGACGACTGCACAGGATGTCGTGTTGAAGCTGTCGTACGAAGGAGGCTTCGTGCCCGCTGGCTACGCCTTCGTCAACACCCCGACCCTGTTGGTCAGTGGCGATGGACGGGTGTTCACCCAAGGCGCCATCCCGGCGATCTTCCCGGGTCCGCTGCTGCCGAGCGTGATGGTGCGCAGCATCGACGAGGACGGTGTTCAGGCGCTGCTCGGCATCGCCCAAGCCGATGGATTGCTGGCTACCCCACCCGACTACACCGGCGGAGACGGGATCGCCGACGCTCCGAACACGGTGGTCACGATCAACGCCGCCGGAGGCTCCTTCGTGCATTCCGGTTACGCGCTGGGCATCGACAGCCCGGAGAGTCCCACCCGCGCGGCACTGCTCGACGCGGCGACGAAGCTTGCCGACCTCGAGACCGCAGCCGGCGCCGCGAACCTCGGCACCGATCAGCCATTCGAGGCGCAGACCTATCGCTTCCAGGCCCGCGCCATCGACCCGACGGAGCTCACCAACCAGGATCCAGCGCCATCGGTCGTCGAGTGGCCGGCAGCAACCGGAGTGTCGCTCGCGGCTGCAACCACCTGCGCACGGGTCGAGGCCACGACCGTCGGGTCGTTGTTCGTCGACGCCAAGCAGAACACGTACTTCCAAGAAGGCGACGTCGTGTACCAGTTGGCCGTCGCCGGAGTGCTGCCGGGCGATCCCCCATGCTGATCTGAGGCGTGTTATTTTCGTTGGCGGGCGCTGAGCTGAAGGGGCTCGATATGCGAAAGTGCGCAGCGGTTGCCTTGTTGATCACGTCGATCGTGGTTCCGGTGGTCGGTCTCGATGTCACGAAGGTCGCCGCGGCTGTGGTTCCTGCGGGTTTCACCGACGCGCCAGTGGCCACGCTGGGAGCCTCCACGGGCATTGTCGGACTGCCGGACGGCTCGGTGCTGGTACTGGTGCAGTCGGGTTCGGTTCGGGTCATCCGCGGCGATGTGCTGGTGCCTGCTCCCGCATTGACGATGAGCCTGTCTCCTTGCAACGGCGGCGAGCGCGGCCTGCTCGGCGTGGCCGTGGATCCGCACTTCAAGGTCAACGGGTATCTGTATCTGTACTTCACCCGGCCGAGCCCCGGTTCGCCCGGGGGATGCGTCAACCGGGTCAGTCGGTTCACGATGGCGGGTGACACCATCGATCCCAACAGTGAGATCGTGCTGGTCGACAACATCTCGTCGAACGCCGGCAACCACAACGGCGGCGACGTCGAGATCGGCGGCGATGGCTACCTGTACATCACGGTGGGCGACGCCGGCGCCGACCCGCGTGGTGGCTCCAGCCCGAACGATGCCGCCCAGGACCTCAGCTTGCTCAACGGCAAGATCCTGCGCGTCGTGCCGTCGACCGGCGAGCCCGCCCCCGGCAACCCCGTCAGCGGGCCGGGCACCGAGAGTTGCCGTCTTCGCGGGAATGGGGTTTCCACGCCCACCACCTCGTGTCAAGAGATCTACGCATGGGGCTTGCGCAACCCGTTCCGGTTTGCGTTCGATCCCAACACGGGTCCCGACCGGTTCTTCATCAACGATGTCGGTCAGGGCACGCGGGAAGAAGTCGACCTGGGCGCGATCGGCGCGAACTACGGGTGGCCGTTCCGCGAGGGCCGGTGTCCCATCGGCCAGAACCCGCCATGTGCGGGGCCGCCCGCCGGCTACACCGATCCGATCACCGATTATCCCCGGACGGACGGTGTCGTCATCACTGCCGGCGCCTTCATCCCCAACGGACACTGGCCGGCGGAGTACGACGGCGGGTATCTGTTCGCTGATGCCGGCAGTGGCGACATGTGGTTGCGTCGCTCGAACGGGTCGGTCGACTATGCCAATCCGTTCGCCACCGGCGCGAACGGCATTGCCGACATGGCCTTCGTCACGACGACCGGAAGCATCGCGTTGTACTACACGCTGACCGGTGGTGCTGTGCGAAAGATCACAACAGCGCCGGCAGCGTTCGTCACTCCCGATTCGTTGTCGTTCGAGGCGGTACCTCCGGGCAACCGCGTCCTCGATACCCGGCTGCCAGCCGCGGGTGACAAGCCGGTGCGCGCTCACTCCACACGGTATGTGCCGATGGGAGTGAACCCGGCGGTCACCAAGGCCGTGCTGGTCAACTTTGCATTCGTCGCGCCCAGCACGCCGGGTTTCCTCACCGCGTGGGCGGGTCGCAGTGCGCGGCCGCTGGCGTCGAACATCAACGCGGTCTCCGGCGAGTTCGTGGCCAACTCGGCCGTCGTGCCTGTCGATGTCAACGGCGGCATTCTGCTGTACGCCTTCTCCACCGCACACGTCGTGATCGATGTGCTCGGCTACTTCAACGTCGCTCCCGTCGTGGTCACTGCGGGCAGGTTCGTGGCGGTGGCCCCGAATCGCATCAGCGACACGCGTGGCCCGGTGTCGCCCACCAACTCGTACACGCGCGGTGTTGGTGCTCAGCTGCCATACGTGCGCGTTCCCGTGGCCGGCCGCGGCAGTCTGCCAGCGGCGGCACAGATGGATGCCGCCGTCCTGGTTGTGACGGCCGTGACCAACCCCGACAACGGCGCCGGGTTCCTGAGCGCGAGCCCCGGCGGCACGCCTTTCTCGGGCTCGTCGCATGTCAACACCAACGGGCTCGGCGACATTCGGGCCAATCTGGTCGTTGTGCCGCTCGGTGCTGACGGCTCGGTCGACTTCCACCTGCTGTCGGTTCCCGATGTCATCGTCGATGTCGCCGGGTACTTCACGTCGTCGGCGGCTCTCAGCGGCACCGCCGGCCGCTTTCACGTGATCCAACCCTTTCGCGAGGTCGACACGCGCGAGTCGATCGGATTCGGTCGTTTGCCCGGCGAGGCGTCGAGGTCGATCGATCCCGTTACCGTCCCGGCGAATGCCGGAGCGATGGCGCACACCATCACGATCGTCGACAACGGATCCCCCGGTTTCGTCACGCCATATCCAGGCGGCACGCTGCCAGTCGTCAGTGCCGGCAACACCACCGCCGCGGGGCAGGTCCACGCCGTGCTGTCGTTCACCCAAATGAGTGCGGCACCGGCGACGATGAGCTACTACACGCTGATGGCGACCGACCTCGTCGTCGACACTTCCGGCTACTTCGAAGGCGGCTGATCGCTAGCCTTTCCTTGTGGCCAGCCTGCGTATCGCTCTCGCCCAATTGAACCCGAAAGTCGGCGACCTCGACGGCAACGTCGCCAAGATCGTTGCCGCCTACGACCAGGCCGAGGCTGCCGGTTGCGACATCGTCGCCTTCACCGAGTTGTCGGTCACCGGGTATCCGCCCGAAGACCTCGTGCTGAAGTCGGGCTTCGTCTCCGACAACCTCGAAGCGCTGGCCAAGGTGGCGGCGCACACTGGCCGCTGTGCTGCGGTCGTCGGGTTCGTCGATGCGGATCGCGACATCTACAACGCAGCCGCGTTGTGCGCCAATGGCGAGGTGTTGGGCACGTATCGCAAGCGTCTGCTGCCCAACTACGCGGTGTTCGACGAGGCTCGCTACTTCACGCCAGGGTCGGCCAACGACCCCTACGAGCTGTACGTGATCGGTGGGGTCAAGGTCGGCATCAGCATCTGCGAAGACGTGTGGAGCCCCACCGGCCCGCTGGCCGAGCAGGCCGCCGGCGGCGCCGAGTTGAACATCAACATCAACGGCTCGCCGTACCACTTCGACAAGGCCAGTGACCGCGAGCGCATGCTGGCCACGCGCGCTGCCGACGCCAGTTGTGCGCTCGTCTATGTCAACCAGGTGTGCGGGCAGGACGAGTTGGTGTTCGACGGCGGTTCGATGGTGTTCGACGCCGACGGCATGCTGGTAGCCCGCGCCGCCCAGTTCGTGGAAGAACTGCTGATCACCGATGTGCACATCGAGCCGGTGTATCGCAAGCGGCTCCTCGACCCGCGTGGCCGGCGCACCGAGATCGAGATGCCACTCGTCCACGTCACCGAGGCCTCACTCGGGCGCGATATCAGGCCTGTGTCGGCCAGGATCGCGCCCAAGCTTGCGCCCGACGCCGAGTTGTACCAGGCATTGGTGCTGGGCACCGGCGACTACGTGCGCAAGAACGGTTTCACCGACGTGGTCATCGGCCTGTCCGGCGGCATCGATTCCACACTGGTTGCCTGCATCGCCGTCGACGCCCTGGGTGCAGATCACGTGCACGGTGTGTCGATGCCGTCGCGGTATTCCAGCGACGGCTCCAAGACCGACGCGGCCGATCTGGCGCACGTGCTCGGCATCGACTTCCGCGCCATTCCCATCGAGCCTGCGTTCAGTGCCTACCTCGACATGACCAGCGAGTCCTTCGCCGGCAAGCCCGCCGACCTCACCGAGGAGAACCTGCAGAGCCGGGTTCGTGGTGCCACCTTGATGGCGTTGTCGAACAAGTTCGGATGGATGGTGCTGACCACCGGAAAC
>JANPBZ010000220.1:0-50184 GCA_031430695.1 Ilumatobacteraceae bacterium | reverse complement strand
GGGATTGCGCACCAATGTGGGGCCGCAACTCACAAACGCGTGACGACTCGGCACGTTCGCGGTGGGTAGCTCAGTCGGACGCGGCGCCACCAGCACGAAGCGCTTCTATGCGTGGATGCGTTCGGAGCCAGGGTCATACAGCGGCCGAAGAGACGACCGCGCTGGGACGGCCACGCCGGCGACTTCGATCGAATAGCTCCCTTCCTCGAACCAGCGACGTGGCACGTCGACCGATGGGGCCTTCACGTATCCCATCCCGATCGACGACCCGATCGTGTGGCCGTACATCGCCGACGTCAGATGGCCTACACACACGCCGTCGCGGAAGATCGGCTCGCCATGCAGAAGCAATGGCGCTGAATCATCGAGGGCGAACTGCACCAGGCGTCGCTGCACCCCCCGGTCGCGCTGGGCGATCACAGCGTCCCTGCCGATGAAACCATCCGGCTTGTCCCAGGCGATGGTGAAGGCCAGACCGGCTTCCAGCGGTGAGTCGCCGGCGGAGATGTCGTGGCCCCAGCTGCGGTAACCCTTCTCCACCCGGAGCGAGTTGAGCGCGTGGTAGCCGACGAGCCGGCCTCCCACGGCGATGATCGTGTCGTAGATGTGGGCGGCGATGTCGTACGGAACCAAGAGCTCCCACCCGAGCTCGCCCACGTAGGTGATACGCGTGGCGCGGACGAACCCGAGGCCCAAGTCGATCACTCGCGAGCTGCCGAAGGCGAACGCCTCGTTCGACAGGTCACAGTCGGTCAACGGTTGCAACAACTGGCGCGACTCGGGGCCCATCACCGCGATCATCGCCATCGTCCCCGAGACATCGGTGACAGTGGCGAACTCTTCGACGGCGATGTGTCGGCGGATCCAAGCGATGTCACGAGGCGAAGTTGCCGGGGCCGAGAGCACCAAGAACTCGTCGCCACGGATTCGAGTGACGGTGACGTCGGCTTCGATCCCGCCGAAGCGGTTGAGCCACTGGGTATAAACGATGCGGCCGGGCTCCACATCGACGTCGGCTGCGCAGATCCGCTGCAACACGGTGACCGCATCGCGGCCCTGTACCGAGAACTTCCCGTAGGTCGATATGTCGAAGACGCCCACCGCTTCGCGGACGGCTCGATGTTCGGCTGCGGCGTGCTCGAACCAGTTCTGGCGACCGTAGGAGTACACGTATTCGCGATCGACGCCTTCGGGCGCGTACCAGTTGGGCCGTTCCCAGCCCAACAACTCGCCGAACACAGCGCCGTTCGCGGCGGTGCGATCGTGGAGCGGGCTGCGACGCAACGGTCGCGCGCTCTGGCGCTGGAAGTACGGCCAATGCATGTCGTAGGCGACATCGAGCGTCTCTTTCACACGCCGCTCGAGGAAGCGCCGATTCGTCTCGTGAGGCATGACCCGCGCTGGATCCGCCTCGGGTACATCGATGGATGGGCGGCCGTCGACGAGCCAGTCCGCCAGCACCGAACCAATGCCCGGCCCGGTGAGGAAGCCCGTCGAGTTGAACCCGGCGGCGATGAAGAAGTTCTGCAAGTTGGGAGCCTCGCCGAAGTGGTACACACCGTCGGGCGTGAAGCTCTCCGGGCCGCCGAAGAACAGCCGGATGCCGGCAGTCGTCAGCGCGGGAATGCGCTGCATGGCGATCTCGTAGAACGGCCCGAGGTGGTCCCAGTCATCCGGGAGCTGCACGAAAGCCGGGCCGTCGGGGATCCCACGGGACTGCCATGGGTAGCTGCCAGGTTCGAAGAACCCGACCATCAGGCCGTCACCCTCGTTCTTGACGTAGATCCAGTCGTCGGAGCTCTTGATGGTCGGCAAGCCGCGGGCGAGCCCCGGGATGCCTTCCGTGACGACGTAGTAGTGAGCCAACGCCTGCAACGGCACGTGTACGCCGGCCAGCGCGGCCAGCTGCCGGCCCCACATCCCGCCGCAGTTGATCACATACTCTGCCTCGATCGATCCGCCGGCAGTGTCGACACCGCTGACCCGCCTGCCGTCGTGACGAATCCCTTCGACCGGCGTGTTCTCGAAGATCTGCACCCCTCGTTGCCGAGCGCCACGCGCCAGCGACATCGTCGTGTCCGTAGCGTTGCCGCGCCCATCCTCGGGATAGAACAACGATCCAACGAGACCTTCGCGACTCAGCAACGGGTACTTGTCGATCGTGTGATCGACATCGAGGATCTCGACGGCGATCGCATCGGCCTTGCTCACCGATGCTTGCCGGAGTAGCTCCTCCCAACGGGCCGGATGGGTCGCCAGATGCAGAGTTCCCGTCGGCTCCCAACCGGTTGACAGACCGGTATCGGCTTCCAGCGTCTTGAAGATCTCGATGCTGCGCTTCACCACCTGACGCATGCCCGAGGTTGGACGTGCTGTGGTGATGAGGCCGGCAGCGTGCCATGTGGTGCCCGACGTCAGTTGGTTGCGCTCAAGCAACACGACGTCGGTCCAGCCCCGCTTGGCGAGGTGATACGCGACGCTGCAACCGACAACACCTCCGCCCACGATCACTACTCGGGCGCGTCTCGGCAATCCGTCTTCCATGCATCGCATTCTGGTCGGTCGGTTGTGGCCGGCTCCGGACCGGACCGCGTCTATGGCATCAGTCGTTGAGGTTTTCGACGAGGAACGAGATCCGCACCAGCGCACCCCACTCGTCGAGGTTGTCGCCCCGCAGCCCGATCGACACTACATCGAGCGCCTTGACGTTGCGCAGGCTGCGACTCGCTTCAGCCAGCGCAGACTTGACCGCGTCGTCGGAACTGGTGCTTGATCGTCCGACCACCTCGATGATCTTGGTTACACTCATCACGCCTCCTTGCTCGACGTCCCCATCGACAAGTCTCGCGCACGGTGATGACGAGCCTGAACGACAGCCGAGGGGAAGATTCGCTTGTGGGAGTCAGTTCGACGTGGGGAGCTGCTCCGATCGAGTCGGATGGATCAGCTTCTTGCCGGTGAATTCGCCACTCAGTACACGGACCACGAGCTGGCCGCGGCTCAGTAATGCCTCGACGTCGGAACCGAAGCCGTCGGGCGTCTCGATGAACCGCTCGTAGCCTCCGTACTCCCACTCGTGAATCGCGTACTCACGCAGGCCGGCACTGCGCAACTCGGCCCAGAATCGAACACCGTCGGCAGTGAGCTCGACCGACACGTCGTTCTCGGTGACGGCCGCGAACAGCGCGACGATGACGAAAGCACCGGTGGTTTGATAGGCATTGACGGGTACACGTTGCGGGATCATCGAGCGGGCAGTTTCGGCCGTCGCTACTCGGACCTCTTCGGGAGATGGTCGGCTGGTCAACACGCTCTCGAGGTTAGGCGCAGTAAGGCACGCTGTCGACCGTTTCGTGGTTCACCGGCTGACGTCCCGAATCCGATTGTCATTCAGCTGGGCTCGTAGCGTGCGAGTCGCGGCGACGCCCGCCCCGGCGAGATCGAGTGCGGCGAGCGCGGCTCCGACCACCGGGCGGTCATAGCACACGGCGCAGCGCGCTGTCGGCGCCACACGTTGGATGCCGGCCTGAATTCTGTCCACAAGCGTCGCCGGAAGTGCCGCGAGGATGCTGCCGCCGA
Source organism: Ilumatobacteraceae bacterium (assembly GCA_031430695.1). GTDB lineage: Bacteria > Actinomycetota > Acidimicrobiia > Acidimicrobiales > Ilumatobacteraceae > JAENVT01. Next base: position 46,605 of record JANPBZ010000220.1, on the reverse strand, counting down.
GCACGACGGGAACATCCAGACGGGCAATTCGGAGCCGACGGATAGCGGCGCACGCGAACAAGGCGACCTCGTCTGCCTGAAGATCGAGGATGTCGATCGCGGCGCGGTCGCCGGCCACGGCCGCGGTGACCACGATCGGGGCGAGTTCGCGCAATCGGTCCGTGTGAATCAGATGTTGATGCAAAGCGATTGCCACATCGGTGGCCCGTCGCCGCTCGAAGTGATCGGCAACATCGCGGCGCAGCCTGGTCGCGCCGGCCCGGCCGTCCTCTGACCGCACTGCGGCACCGAGCGCGGCCATTCCGATGTCGGATCCTCCGCCCCAGTCGCCGGTGATCCGGCCGAGTGAAGCGAATCGCGCCTTGCGACCATCGGGTGAGCGTCCGACGCAGTTGATCCCGGCGCCGACGACCACGGCGACACCCCATCCTTCCTCGGCACCGGCGCGCAGGATGGCGAACGTGTCGTTGGCGACTGCGTTCTGCCCGGCTCGGCCGAGCCGGTCGATCGCACGGTGCAGGGCGCGCTCCTCCGCCGGAAGGTCGGCGCCGGCCATGAACCACGCTCCGAATTCGGCGATCTTCCTGCCTTCGTCGCGAATACCAGCGTCGTCACACGCCCGGCTGATCAGATCGTCGACCAGTTGCAACGAGCCGTCGAGACCGAGCTTGTGGGGCGACGAACCCGGTCCACGCACGGCTGCGAGCACCGAACCACGAACGTCGATGAGTGCGACGTCGGTCTTGGAATTGCCACCGTCGACGGCGAGCACCGTCGAGGTGATCATGTTCGAAACCGGGGGAGATGCACTGCGTTGGCTTCGAGGAGGTCATCGAGCAACTGCTCGGCCGGTTTGGTCTGGGCGATCAGCGGATGGGCGAGCAACGCTAGGAAGGCGGTCTCGCGGTCGCCCGTGACCGCTGCTTCGGCGGCGAGCCGTTCGTAGGCGGCGACCGCGCCGACGAGCCCGCCAGTCGCTCGATGAAGTCCGGATGAAACAGCGGGCGTCGCGCCGGTACGGTCGATGACGCACGGAATCTCGACGATTGCGTCGTCGGGCAGCTCCGGAAGGGCGCCGTTGTTGCGCACATCGACGACCTGGATGTCGCCCGTGTCGCTCCACACTGCGGCGAGTAGTTGCACCGCTGCCTCGCTGTAGAACGCGCCGCCGCGTCGCGTGAGCAGCTCTGGCTTGGTGTCGACGGAGGGGTCGCGGTAGATCTCCAGCAACTCGCGCTCGATGTCGGCGACCTCTTGAGCGCGCGTGCGCTCGTTGCGCTGCTCGCCGACCACGACATCGTGTTGATAGAAGTAGCGCAAGTAGTACGACGGGATCGCCCCGAGGGAATGCAGCAAGCGAAGCGGCATGCCGACACGACTGGCGAGCTGCTCGCCGTGTTCTTCGATCAACTGTGGCAAGACATCCTCGCCGCCCACGTCGACCGATCGGATCCATGTGAGGTGGTTGAGCCCGGCGTGACCCAGCCGCACGTCGCTGGCGTCCACATCGAGCCAAGTCGCGAACAGGCGCTGGAACCCGATTGCCACGTTACAGAGACCCATCGCACGGTGCCCGTGATCGAGCAACGAGCGGGTCACGATTCCGACCGGGTTGGTGAAGTCGATGATCCACGCCTCCGAAGCCGCGCGGCGACGCACTTCGTCGGCGATGTCGAGCACGACAGGCACCGTGCGCAGCGCCTTGGCAAAGCCTCCCGCGCCCGTGGTCTCCTGGCCGACGCAACCGCACCGCAACGGGATGGTCTCGTCGAGGTGCCGAGCCGCCTGGCCGCCGATCCGCAGCTGCAACAGCACGAAGTCGGCGCCGTCGACCGCCTCGGCGAGATCCGAGGTGGCCGCCAGACTGCCCGCCCATCCATGACGGCTGACGATCCGTGCGCTCACACCGGCAACGGCATCGAGGCGGGTCGCGTCGGGATCGCACAAGACGAGCTTGTCAACCTCGATCTCGTCGCGCAGGCGGGCGATCCCGTCGACCAACTCGGGCGTGTAGGTGCTTCCGCCACCGACCACGGCGATCTTCATCGTGGTGCCGCTAGCGGCCTGGCTGCAGTGCCGGTGCTCGCGTCAATGGCTGGAATCATAGACGCGTCCGTGAACATGGCAGGATGCTCTCGTGGTGAAATTTGGCTGGTTGTCACCGGTTGCAGGTCATGCGGGGAGCAACTTCCAACCCATCGTGATGTACCAACAGGAGCACATTCTCCCGCAGACATTGCCCCATTTCGACTCGGTGTGGATTGCTGATCATTTCTACGGCTTCGACAGTGAGAAGAAGGAAGGCTTCCTCGAAGGCTGGATCACACTCGCCTGGCTGGCGGCGAAGTTCCCCGATGTCATGTTGTGCCACCACGTGCTCGGCCATGGCTATCGCAACCCGGCCCTCACGGCAAAGATGGCGGCGACGCTGCAGGTGTTGTCAGGCGGGCGCTTCATGCTGGGCATCGGTGCCGGGTGGCGCGAAGACGAGTACCGCTCCTACGGTTACGACTTCCCCGCTGTTGCCGTCCGACTGCGTCAACTCGACGAGGTCGTGCAGATCTGTCGTCTGATGTGGACGGAGGAGCATCCCACGTTCCACGGCACGTACTTCCAGATCGACGACGCTGCAGCCACACCTCGCCCTGACATCGTTCCGCCGATTTGCATCGGCAGCTCCGGCGAGAAGATCGGCCTTCCCATCGTCGGACGACAGGCCGACATCTGGAACGGAGCCCACAGAGGGGACGACGACTGGAAGCGAAAGCGCGACATCGTCCACACCGCCGCGGTCGGCGCAGGCAGAAATCCCGCCGACATCGAGAGCAGCGTCACCGTGGCCGGCGACCTTCCGGATTCGGATGCAGCAGCTGAGCAGTGGCTGGAGCGGCTCGCGCACTTGGTCGAGCTTGGCGTTACATACTTCGTGATGGATTTCGGCCACCCCCTCGCGGTCGAGCCGGCGCTCCGGTTCGCCGAGCAGGTCATCGCCCCGATGAAGGCCTCCGCGACCTCCAGGACCTGACTCTGCACTCTTGTCGCTCTGCCGCCGCCAGAATTTGGGGGTTACGGTAGGTCCAGTGCCGGCCGATGATTTTCACATGACGTCGGCGCCGTTCGATCCCGCGAGGTTCGATGAGGTGATCGCCGGCGCCCGCAGTGGCGACCCGCGCGCAGTCGAAGAACTGTTCCGCGAGGTGCAGCCACGCCTGTTGCGTTTCCTGCGGTCACAGGAGAGCGTCGCCGCCGACGATCTCGCAGCGGAGGTGTGGCTCGCAGTCGCCACTGGAATATTGCGCTTCGACGGTGATTGGCCTGACTTCCGGGCCTGGGTGTTCGCGATCGCCCGGAGACGACTCGCCGACTATCGCCGAACGGCCGTGCGCCGCCGCACCGACGTCGTCGACGTTGCGGCGTTCGACAGCCATCACGCTCACGATTCGCCAGAGAACGAGGCGTTGGACAAGCTGTCGGGCCAGCGGGCGGCCACGCTGATCACATCGGTGCTCAGCGGTGAGCAGGCCGAGGTATTGCTGCTGCGAGTGCTGGCCGATCTCGACGTCGACCAGGTCGCTTCCATCATGCGGCGTTCGCCGAACTGGGTTCGGGTGACCCAACACCGAGCCGTGCGAAACCTGGCCAAGCGTCTCGGTCCGAAAATCGTGGTAATGCGATGAGCGACTGGGACGATCTGCACGATGTGACTCTGCCGCGGATCTCGAACGAGAACGCTGAACGTCTGCTATCAGACACGTCCGGCATCGACGAGACCAACGGACTTGCCGATCTCAGCACCGTCTTCAGTGCCCTCCGTGGGCCGGCCGAGCCTGCTGAGCTCGCGGGTCTGCACTCTGTTCTCGATGCCTTCGGGGCTGCGGTTGTCACATCGCAATCCGATCCCTCGAATGCAAGGACACGACCGATGATCAAGAAGCTGTTGACAGGCAAAGCAATCGCCGCGATCGGTGTGATCACGTTGGCCTCCGCTGGCGCTGCAGCGGCTTCTGGCGTCGTGCCGACCCCCTTCTCGTCGTCGAAGCCATCTGCCTCGACATCGCCGGAGGTCGTCGCCGATGATCCGACCGAGGAGATCGTCGGCACCGACATTCTCGTCGACACGACTCCGAGCACGGACAACGTCATCCAACCTGCTCAGCTACCCGGGACCGACGCCGCCACGGTCGCTGACGTCGCGGCTAGCACCGACGGCCAGGGACCGGATGTGAACGGCCCGGCGAAGTTCGGTTTGTGCACCGCATACGAGGCTCGCACCAAGCACGATGACACGACCACGACGACGGAAGCGGCTGCCACAGTGGTCGCGCAGCCGGTCTCCGAAGATGGTGACAGCGCCCTGCCCGTGCCGTTCCAGGCGTTGAGTGATGCGGCCGATGCGGCGGGCCTGACGGTTGCCGAGTTCTGTGCCGATGCGGTGCCCGGCGGCTCCGCCGATGCCCCCGGGCAGTCGGGTGACAATCCATCAGCGACCGCTCCCGGTAAGTCGGACGACAATCCGTCAGCGACCGCTCCCGGTAAGTTAGAGGACAATCCGCCAGCGACCGCTCCCGGTAAGTCGGAGGACAACCCGTCAGCGACCGCCCCCGGCAAGTCGGGCGGACCTCCAGACAACCCCGGTGGGGATCACGGCAAGAAGCCACAGCCATGATCATGCTTCCAGCTCGCCCCAGCGTCGCCCCGCCAGACGGCACGGGTGGAGCGGTCGACCACTCCCTGTCGGAGGCTTCGCCAGTGCCATCAATTGCACGAGAGGCATTGAAGAGGGTCTTCGTGCGAGCAGACGCAAACCTGCTGATTTGCTTGTTCTGATAGTCACTCCACCGACTGGCGATTCAACCTATTGAGCGGTCCAGCCTCCGTCGACCGGCAGGATCACCCCGTTGACCATTGCCGCCGCGTCGGACGCCAGATAGACGACTGCGCCGGCGACGTCGGCGATCGTGCCGACCTTGCCGATCGGAATCCGCTCGACCACGGCGCGTCGATAGTCAGGGTCATCGAGCCGCTCCGCCGTTCCTGGTGTGTAGATGAATGTGGGGGCGACTGCATTGACAGTGACGCCGAGCGCTCCCCACTCCAGGGCGAGCACGCGAACGATCTGATTCACAGCTCCCTTTGATGCGCAGTACACGGCGTGGTCGCGGATGCCGACCAACGACGCCTGAGAACTCAGGGCGATGACCCGCCCCCAGCCCTGGGCAACCATCACCCGGCCGGCGGCCTGCGCCGTGAAGAACAGCCCCTTGGCGTTGACGGCCGTCATCTCGTCCCAGTCGCGTTCGGTTACGTCGAGGGCGGGGTGGTTTGCTCCGAGCCCGGCATTGGCGACGAGGATGTCGAGGTGACCATGGTGATCGACCACCTGGTCGATTGCGTTACGAATCGACGCAACATCGTTCACGTCGAGAGCATGCGCTGTCGCTGTACCACCAGCGGCGACCACCTCAGCTGCTACCGCGTCGGCGTCGGCAACCGAGCGAGCAGTGACCGCGACCGTGGCGCCCGCTGCGGCCAGTGCATCGACCAGCCCACGCCCGATACCCCTGCTCGCTCCGGTGACCAGTGCAACGCGTCCGGTCAGCGCGAACGAGGGCAAGTGGTCACTGTGCATCGGCGACACCATAGGTCGCTCGCACGTCGCGGCATCGCGCGACGGCCAGCGCCACTACCCGCAAGACTCCCCGAGTTCGCACCCGCATAGGGACCTCCTGCGCCGATTATGTGCTTCTGGCACCGCCGTGTAAACGGGCCTTGGCGGCAGATGCGGCGTGACGCACGCGGGCGAGCAAGCGATTGACGGCTCGCAGCGGTCGCGTCACCTGCCACGATCGACTGGCCAGCACCCGCCGTAACTCTGGCCCGCCGGCGCGTAGCTCGGCGCGCACGGCTGCGTGCTCGGATGCTGGTGATAGCAGACCATCGCCGACCGTTGGTGAGACCGCCGTCGCAGCGTCGGCCACGCGGAGTGTTGCGAAGAACTCGCCCCCAACTGTCTCGGAGCACGATTCGAGCGAGAACGGCACGAGGCGAAGTCGTGTGAGGGCACCGAACAGCCGAGTGAACGACGACGGTGTGAACGTCCAGCAATGCACGTCGAGGTAGTCGCCCGATGTCGAGGCCGTCGTGGCCCGCTCGAGCGCCTCGGTCTCGGAGTGAATGAGAACCAGTTCTTCGAAGGGTGGCTCTTCCTCCCATGAGATCAGACCTCGCCAGGCAACGGCCGAGGAATAGTGGTCGAACACCTGTCGAGGCGAGGGGATCGTCGGGGATGTCAGGTGGGCGTGGATGAGATCCGCCGTCACGGTTGGCGAGCGCAGCGCATCGAAGCAACGACGGTGGTCGGGAATCGCGAGGGACAGCACGCCGTCGTCGCGCAGCACGCTGCGGATGTCGCCGAGCCAACCGATCACGTCGGGCACGTGTTCGATGACATGTGAGGCAATCACGTAGTCGAACGGGATGTCGGGACCAACGGCGTCATGTATCGAACCGGTATGCGACACGTAGTCGATGGGCACGATCGCGTCGACGTCGAAACCGACATGCGTTGCGTAGCGTGCCCGTAGCGCGTCGGTGTCGACATGATCGATGTAGCGGATGTCACCCATGTCTCGCAGTACGACGGGGTTGATCAGCGGGCCGAGTTCGAGACCTTTCGATGTGGCGACGTCGATGGACTTCAAGAGCGAATCGGTCCGTCCTGGCATCTGCCAGATCCTAACGGCGTGGAATTCCCTGTCTGTCGGACGTGACCAGTTCAGCGGGCGTTGTCTCCGAAGCGAAACTCATGGGTCAGTTCGTCGAGCCTGACCTTGACCTCGGCGTCGAGCGGTAGGCCGACGGCGGCCACCGAGTCCTTCAACTGCTCGGGTCGGCTGGCTCCGATGATCGGACTGGTGATCGCGGGGTTGGCCAGCACCCATTGCACTGCCATGGTCGCCATCGACACCCCGGCCTCGTCGGCAATTGGTCGCAGCTCGTCGATCGTGGCGAACATGCGGTCGTTCCAGTACCGCTCCTGGTAGCGACCCGCTGCCCAGCCAAGCGTGAACCGGCCACCCTCGGTCGGTGGGCCTGGCTGGTGCTTCCCACTGAGGAACCCCCCAGCCAAGGGGTTGTAGGGGACTACGGCGATGCCTTCCTCGGTGCACAGTGGGAACAGTTCGCGCTCGTTCTCGCGGAACAACAGGTTGTAGCGGGGCTGCACGCTGATGAAGCTCGCAGTTCCGAGTACCTCGGCCCGGCCGATGCTTCGCGCAAGTTGGTAGGCGAGGAAGTTGCTGCAGCCGACATACCGCACCTTCCCGGCGCGCACGACATCGTCGAGAGCCTGCAACGTCTCGTCGATCGGTGTGTCGGCATCCCAGAAGTGCAATTGATACAGATCGACGTAGTCGGTGCCCAGCCGGCGCAGCGATGCATCGAGTGCGCGCATGATGTTCTTGCGCGAGTTGCCCGAGTCCCACGGTTTCGGGCCGGTCGGGAAGTAGCACTTGGTTGCCAAGATGAATTCGTCGCGGCGTGAACCCAACCAGCGGCCGATCACTTCCTCGGTGCGTCCGAATATCTCGGGTGGCGCACCCAGCGGATACACGTCGGCAGTATCGAAGAAGCTGATCCCTGCCTCGGCGGCCGCATCCATGATCGCGAACGACGTCTCGTCGTCGCACTGATAGCCGAACGTCATGGTGCCCAGGCACAACCGCGACACCTTGAGGCCGGTAGGGCCAAAGCGAACGTGCTGCATGCGACGACCATACAAAGGACGCCGTCTCGTCGGCGTGCTCTGCTAGCAAGGTGGCGTGGCGATCTTGCTGGCGGCTCTCTGTGCAGTGACGTATGGACTCGCCGACTACAGCGGTGGGCGCGCCTCGCGCTCGGTCGCCAGCGCCGTTGTCACGCTTGTCGGTCAGGCCACCAGCTTCGTGTTGGTGGTCGTCGGTGTGCTCGTGATCGGCACACCGATTGCGTCAGCGCACGACCTGTGGTGGGGTGCTGCGGGAGGCATCGCCGGAGGCTTTGCCTTGATTGCGTTCTACCGCGCTCTGTCGCGCGGGACGATGACTGTGGTTGCACCGACGACCGCCGTCGTCAGCGCCGTCCTGCCGGTGATTGTCGGGTTGAGTCTGGGGGAGCGGCCGAGCGGCCCGGCCATCGTCGGCATCATCGTCGCCTGCTTGGCAGTCGCATTGGTCAGCGGCGCCGTTGGCTCGCGGCACCAGGAAACTTCGATTTCGACGGTGATGCTCGCCGCGGCAGCAGGATCGGGTTTCGGATTCATCTTCATCGCGTTCGCCCGTACCGCCGACGACAGTGGGCTGTGGCCATTGGTGGCTGCGCGAGCAGCGTCGATACCGGTCGTCGCGCTCGTGGTCGCCGTCTCACGACCTGGGCGTGGCGCGATGCGATCGGTGATCTGGCTGATGGTGGCATCAGGAGTACTGGACATGGCCGCCAACCTGTTCTATCTCGAGGCGAGTCATCGTGGTCTGCTGAGCATCGTCGCAGTGATCTCCTCGATGTACCCCGTCAGCACGGTATGCCTTGCCTTCGGCCTCGACCACGAGCGCGTCAGCAAGACACAGGCCATCGGTCTGGCACTCGCAGCGACAGCTCTGACGCTGGTGTCGCTAGGGAGCTGACAACTCTGCGATCGTCTGGGACTCGCGGGCTGCCGCCACGAAGATTCCCTTGCTCATCAAACTCGGCTCGGCCTTGCGCCGTTCGATGTAGATGTCGGCGCGGGCGGCATGGATCGTCGGATCTCTGGGTGCAGCCCACCCGGCGAGATCGGCGAGGTGGCAAGCGAGTCGGAGATCGTTGTCGGTCACAGCGAGTTGGGCGCGCCCGATCAGAGCCGCAGGACCTCCGGACAATTCGGCGATGGTCACTGCGAGCTGAGCATCGGGCGAGGGCTTCAGCCGCGATGCCGCACCATCCCACCATCCACCGAATTGACGCCAGATGTTGCGAATCACGAACTCGGGCTCGTCGTAGAGCGGCCGCAGGTACGGCTTCGCCAACGTGTCGACGGGAACCGCCACGGTGTGGATGATGGTGTCGAGCGGTGCTCCCTGGTTCATCAGGGCGATGACATCGGCAACCAGATGCTCGAGCGCGTCGGCGATGTCACCCAGAACCAGGGCAATGCGCGCCGCTCCCGAGATCGGCAGGCCGTGTGCTGGTACCAACAGTTCGGGACCGACGGCGATCATGCTGCGCAGCGCTGCAGCCCATTCCAATGGGTAGCGCTGCACCTTCTGCGGGTTCCCGGCGTTGGGGAAGTTCCAGATCACGAAGTCTCCGGCCATGATCCACTTGCGTTCGGGCAGCCACGCCCACAGATGATCATCGGTCTCGCCTCGGGCGTGGTGGAGCTCGATGATCGTGTCACCGACCGTCATCGCGTGTTGCAACTCGAACGTCTCGGATGGGCGCAGCGTGGTGGCGGGGAGGAACTTGCGAGCGTCGGCGATATCGACTCGGGCCCCACCTTCGGCCTCTCCGATCGACAGATTCAGTTCGCCGGGGATCCCGCCGAACTGTCGGGCGTTGATGATGAGGTTCCAGTTGTTGGTGTAGTCGTAGCGATCGAGACGCGTGGCGACGTTCTGATGGCCGATCACGGTGGGTTCATCAGCGGCAAAGAACGTGCTACCGCCGACGTGGTCGGCGTGCCCGTGTGTGTAGATCAGATGGCCGACACGCTCACTTCGCCACGTCTTCAACGCAGCTACTACCGCCTGGCCGGTGTGCACACCTGACGAATCGAAGCAGACCAACCCATCTCCGCTGTCGAACGCGACGCAATGGCTGAAGCTCTCGACGATCGCTAGATCGTCGGCGAGCTCGCTGAGCTCGTTGGTGACCCGATTGATCGGTTGGTCGACGACGCCGGAATCGATGATCCGCGAGGAGATGTCGAGGAGATCAGCCATGGCCCAACCGTACTCAGCCGGCGTCGCCGGGGTGCTCGACGAGGTACGTTGCAGCATCGATCGGTTGCGCCTGGTTGTAGCCGACTGGCAGACGAATCGTGCCGGCCGACGACGTGTAGAAGACCTGCCACTGACGATACGCGTTGTACAGCTGAGGGTTGTCGCGCATGTTCTCGGCGAAGGCGGTGACGGTCGCGACGTAGCTGTCGTTTGGGTTGTACCCGTGGAGGGCCGCGGCCATATCGGCAGGGCCACCACTCTGACCGAGATATGTGGCCGCGCCGATGATTGCATCCCGAGAGATCCAGGGGTCGCCGGTGCAGCATTGAGCCCAGGTACTCGGCAGGAACTGCATCGGGCCGATCGCGCCCGCCGACGAGGTGCCGATGATCCGTCCCATCCGCGTCTCTTGGAAGTGGATGGCCGCCAGCCAGTACCAGGCGATGCCGGTTGCTGCTTCCGCTTCGCGGTAGTAGTCGAGCAACTCGTCTTCGGGAAGCGGGTCGACCACGATCCATGCCGGCAAGGTTGTGCTCGCAGGGGTGGTGCTCGGATTGGCTGCCTGGCGCGCCTGACCAAACTGCCGAGCGCTGATGATTCGCTGGACGTACGGGCGGACGTCGTCGCCGACCGCCGCGAGTGCTGCGGTGTCGTGTTCGGGATGCGTCGAGAGGTAGCGGTACAGCAGTTGTTGGCGGACGCCGCTGCTGCCGTCGCCGGTCGCTGCAGTCCGCTCGACCTCGGTGAGCAGGGTCGCCAACACCTCGGCCGTCAGCTCGACCGTGATCCGGGTGGCTGTCGATGATGTTGTGGTGGTCGTAGAGATCGGCGTGGTGGAAGATGTCGACACGGTTGTCCCGACGATCGAAGTCGGTGTCGACGTTCTCTCAACGCCTTCGGAGTCATCCGAGCAACCAACGACGAGCAGTGCCACCAGCGCAATCGCCGCCGCGCTGCGGGCTGGGATCAACGAGGCAGGCCCAGCACGCGTTCGCCGAGAATGTTGCGCATCACGTTGGAGGTGCCGCCCATGATCGTGTAGCCGGGCGCGTAGGTGAGACCCTGGGTCACCGGGTCCCACAGCGTGGCCTGGGCGCCCAGTGTGCGAAACACGAACTCGGCGACCCGGATCTCGTGCTCGGTACCGAAGCACTTCGAGGCGGCGCTGAATCCAGCGGGCGCTTGGCGAAGCACTTCTCGGATCACCAGCAGCCGTCCGATCCGGTAGCCGATCTCCAACGCAGCGATCTCTTGGCGCACCACCGGATCAGATCGGTCGGCATGTTCGAGGGCGGTCAGATACAGCGCGTAGTTCGATACGAGTCGATCGACGCCGCCGCGCTCGTGCTCGAGTTGTTTCATCGTCTGCTTGAAGGCGGCACCTTCGACACCGACCAGGTTGAGTACAGGCACGCGCACGTCGGTGTAGAACACCTCACAGAAGTGGCGGTTGGTCGTCATGTCTGAGATGGGGCGGACTTCGATGCCGGGTGTGTTCATCGGGACGATGATCTCGCTGATACCGGCGTGTGGAGGTCCCTCGTTGGAGGTGCGGCAGATGAGATAGCAGTAGTCGGCGACCTCGCCGAAGCTGGTCCAGATCTTCTGACCGTTGATCACCCAATCGTCGCCGTCACGAACCGCCGATGTCTTCAACGCAGCCAAGTCCGACCCGGCGTCGGGCTCGCTCATCCCGATGCACCACGTGGTCTCGCCCGATAGGATCCTCGGCAGGAACTGGGCCTGCTGATCGGGTCGTCCGTAGGTGATCAGTGACGGACCCATCTGGCGATCGGCGAACCACATCGCGGCGATCGGGGCGCCTGCTTTGATCATCTCCTCACCGACGATCAGCCGCTCGATCGGTGGACGTCCGCCTCCGCCGAACTCCTGTGGCCACGTCATACCGATCCAACCGTGCGCCGCCATCTCCTTGGCGAACTCCTTGGAGTAGCCGTTGATCCACGAATCGTTGTGCCGTCCGAAGCGCTCAACCGACTCGGTCGCGACCTTTCGGGCCCGCTCGCGCAACTCGGTTTGCTCCGGCGTCCAGGTGAAGTCCATCGCTCTCGATGCTAGTTGCGGACTTCGGACACAGCATTCCTGCTCGAGCTGCGCACCTCGCTATCCTGTACAAGTCCGATACAAGTGTGCGATGCAAGAGCGAAGGTGACTGCTGTGGCAAAGATCAAGGTCAAGAATCCCATTGTCGAGATGGATGGCGACGAGATGACCCGCATCATCTGGCAGTTCATCAAGGACAAGCTGATCCTTCCGTACCTCGACGTCGAGCTCGACTACTACGACCTTGGCATCGAGCACCGAGACGCAACCAACGATCAGGTCACCATCGACTCGGCCAACGCCACCAAGCGGCACGGTGTCGCCGTGAAGTGCGCCACGATCACACCCGACGAGGCTCGCGTCGAGGAGTTCGGCCTGAAGAAGATGTGGAAGAGTCCCAACGGAACCATCCGCAACATCCTCGGGGGAGTCATATTCCGAGAGCCGATCGTGATCTCCAACATCCCTCGCTTGGTACCCGGGTGGACCAAGCCGATCGTCATCGGCCGTCACGCCCACGGCGACCAGTACAAGGCCACCGACTACAAGGTGCCCGGTGCGGGCACGGTGATGATGACATTCGTGCCTGCCGACGGCAGCGAGCCGGTCGAGATGAAGATCGCCGACTTCGGCGACGACGGCGGCGTCACCATGGGGATGTACAACTACAACGACTCGATCCGCGACTTCGCCCGGGCGTCGCTGCGCTACGGCATCATCCGCAACTACCCCGTGTACCTCAGCACCAAGAACACCATCCTCAAGGCATACGACGGCTCGTTCAAAGACATCTTCGAGGAGGTGTACCAGACGGAGTTCAAGGCCGAGATGGATGCTCTCGGGCTCACGTACGAGCACCGCTTGATCGACGACATGGTGGCTGCGGCGATGAAGTGGGAGGGTGGCTATGTGTGGGCGTGCAAGAACTACGACGGCGACGTGCAGAGTGACACCGTGGCCCAAGGCTTCGGATCGCTCGGCTTGATGACGTCGGTGCTGATGACATCTGATGGCAAGACCGTCGAGGCCGAGGCTGCGCACGGAACAGTGACCCGTCACTATCGCGAACACCAGAAGGGCAACAAGACCTCGACCAACCCGATTGCCTCGATCTATGCGTGGACGCAGGGATTGACGTACCGAGGCAGGATGGATGACACACCGGAGGTGGTCAAATTCGCTCAGGCGCTCGAGAACGTGTGCGTCGAGGCGGTCGAGGCTGGCGAGATGACCAAGGATCTGGCGATCCTGATCGCCAAGGATGCCCCGTTCCTGAGTACCGAGGACTTCCTCGATGCCCTCGATCGACGTCTGCACGCCACGATGGACTGACGGCCATGCAGGACCGCTGTATCGAAACTGCGTGATCCGTCGCGCCCGCAGCGGCGTATGGTTGCGTCGGGAGGAGGACGCTGATGGTGACGTGGGAAGCCCCGGGACCGGGCTATTGGGAACTCGATCGGTCTCACTTCGTCGGCGGCGAAACTGCGCTCGTTCAACACATCCAGGGACTGGCGATGCCAGCGGGTATGCGCAGAGTCTTCGCCGAACTCGGCACGCCGGCCGACACGCTCGACTGCCGTTTCGTGAACGGTTTCATGTACACCCGTTTGCGACCGCTGCTGGCCCCCGATCGGCCGGCGAAGAAACTGCCACCGAGGTTCGTGCTGAAGGCCGTCGGCCGCTTCCATCCCGAGTTTCGACGTCGTACGAAGGCTGCTGAGAGATCGCGCATCGAACGACCGTGGCGCAAAGTTGTTGCCGACTGGGAACATGGTGGGCGGGCGCTGATCGAGTCGCGCAACCTCGCCATCCAGAAGGTGGATCTCAGTGAGCTCGACGACCCGACCCTTGTCGAACACGCTCAAGGCGTGGTCGAACACTGCCTCGCCAGTTGGGAGCACCACTTCTGGTTGCACGGCTATGACCTCGGGCCCATCGGGTCGTACCTCGCTGGGTGCCGGGAATGGGGCGTCGAGCCGAAGGATGCAATCCCGCTGCTCGAAGGGGCATCGCCGTCGACCGTCGGTCCAATGCACGTGCTGGCGCGGTTACGAACGGCCGTCGAGAATTCAGGACACGTTCCACGTGATCTCGACGGCGTGCGGGCGATCAGCATCGAAGCCGCAGAAGATCTCGACCGGTATCTGGAGTACCGCGGCGCCATCATGATCAGTCGGTACGACATCGACGGCCTGACCCTGGCCGAGATTCCCGATGTCGTGTTGTTAACCATCCTGCACGGCGCCGACCGCGCCGTTGGCGACGGACTTCATCATCGGATCGAGGTCATCCGGTCACGTGTACCCGTCGCTCACCAGGAGGAGTTCGACAGCCGGTTGGAGGAGGCCAGATCGGCGATGAATCTGCGCGACGACAACGGTCCGACGACCGCCGAGTGGCCGCTCGGGCTGCTTCGTCTGGCGATGTTGGAAGTAGGGAGGCGCATGGTTGCCGCAGGCTGCGCCCAACAGGCTGCCGATGCGCTCGAGCTACACCATCACGAGATCTCGTTGCCGACGGTGACCGGTCGAGGCGTGGACGCTGCAGAGCTCCTGCGGCGTCGCCAGCACCGTCACCAACTCGCCACGCTCGACGCGCCCATGAGTCTCGGTGAGCCCGAGCCGGCGCCACCACTCGAACTGCTGCCGAAGCCACTGGCCGACGTTGTGCGCATGGTGCAGATCGTCATCGAGCAGCTCGGCATGGGTGGTACGCGCTCGACGGGTGGTCTCACAGGTGTCGGAGTTGGCGATCACATCGTCCGCGCCCGTGCCTGCCGCGCTGATTCGCCTGAGCAGGCGATTGAGCGGTTGCGTCGCGGTGATGTGTTGGTGGTGCCATGTACGACGCCCGCATACAACGCGGTCCTCACCTTGGCCGCGGCAATCGTGACCGCCGATGGTGGTCCGCTCAGTCACGCAGCGGTCCTCGCGCGCGAGCTGGGCATCTCGGCAGTCGTTGGTGCACGTGGCGCACTCACCGACATCCCCGATGGTGCGTTGATCGATGTCGACCCCATCGCGGGTGAGATCCGACTCGTCGACGAGGCCTAGTGCGCCGCAGCGGCGTGTGAGACTGGCGCGATGCGTGCCGTCGTCCTTCGATCCCATGGTGGTCCAGAGTCGCTGAAGATCGAAGACGTGCCCGACCCGGCCGGCGGGCTGGAGGACGTCGTTGTGCGGGTGCGGGCGACCGCGCTGAATCGTGCCGATCTGTTGCAGGTCATGGGCCTGTATCCGAACCCGCGGCCATCCGATCTGGAGATACCGGGATTGGAGTTCTCCGGCGTTGTGGAGTCGATCGGCGACCGGGTGACGATGTGGAAGCAGGGCGATGAGGTGATGGGCATCGAGGCCGGTGGTGCATACGCCGAGCTGATAGCGGCTCACGAGCGTCAAGTGATGCGAGTGCCGAGTGTCGTTGGCCTGGCAGACGGTGCGGCCATCCCAGAGGTGTTCCTGACGGCGTGGGATGCACTCGTCTTGCAGGGCGGGTTGACGTCGGGTCGATGGGCGCTGGTGCATGCCGGAGCCTCTGGCGTTGGAACCGCCAGCATTCAGATTGCGAAAGCTGTGGGTGCCCGCATCGCCGTCACGTGTTCCGAGGGCAAGATGGATCTGTGTCGTTCACTCGGCGCCGACGTAGTGTTGCAACGATCACCGGCCTCATGGTTCCACGAGGCAATGGCGCTCGTCCCCGAGGGATTCGACACCATTCTCGACGTCGTCGGCGGCGACGAGATCGAACGCAATCTTCAAGCCGTTGCGATGAAGGGCCACATCATTCAGGTTGGGCTGATGGGTGGCAGCACGGTGCCCGTCAACGTGTACGCGTTGATGAGCCGGCGGGCGTCGTGGACCGGCACGATGCTGCGCGCCCGCCCGATCGAAGAAAAGATTGCGCTCACTCGTCGGTTCGCTGCCGAGATGTTGCCGCTCTTCGACAGCGGAATGCTGCGGCCGATCATCGATAGCCGCTATCCGTTCGATCAGATCGCCGACGCCCATCGGCACATGGCCGCCAACGCCAACGCTGGCAAGATCATGATCGACGTCGGCTGATCAGGCGACCCAATGTCGGGCGTTTGATGACTCCGGCCCCACATCGGGGCGCTAGCTCACAAACGCTTCCGGGTCGCCGTTGCGTTTGATGACTCCGGCCCCGTATCGGGGCGCCAGCTCACAAACGCTGCCAGCATCAGGCGACCGTGACGGTGCGGGTGTGGTAGCCGGTGGCTCCGTCGGGGTCGGGTGGAGCGAGGTCGGCGGTCTGAGTGTCGCCGGTTTTGTCGGTCGCGCGGACCTGGATGGTGTACTTGCCGGGCTTCGCATCCCAGTCGAGTACCCATTGCCGCCATGCATCGTCAGTGACGTCACTACCGAGGCGAGCCTCTTGCCATTGGCCATCGTCGATGCGAACCTCGACGCGATCCACTCCTCGGTGTTGCGCCCAGGCGATGCCGGCGATCTTGTTCGAACCTGCCGCAAGGGTCTCGCCGCCACGGGGGACGTCGATGCGCGACTGGGTCTTGATCGGGGCGTCGCGTGACCATCCTCGAGGAACCCAGAAGCCCTCGTCCGCATCCCACGTGGTGATCTTGATCTTGCTCAACCATTTCGTTGCACTGACGTATCCGTACAGCCCTGGAACAACGAGCCGGGCTGGAAAGCCGTGCTCGAGTGGCAACGGCTCTCCATTCATCCCCAACGCGATCATTGCGTCGCGCCCATCGAGGGCAACCTCGACCGGGAACCCGCACGTCCATCCATCAAGGCTGGTGCTGAACACCTGTTCGGCGCCCGCTTGCACCCCTGCCTCGTTCAGCACGTCAGCAAGCATGACCCCTTGAAATGAGGCGTTTCCGATGAGATCGCCGCCGACCTCGTTCGACACGCAGCACAACGTGACGATGCGCTCGACCTGCGAGCGAGCCAAGAGATCGTCGTAGCTCAACGACAGCGGCTTGTCGACCATACCGGCGATGTCGACCTTCCAATTCGGCACGTTGATCCGCGGGAATGAGAGCGCCGTGTCGATGCGATAGAAGTCGTCGTTCGGTGTGATGAACGGCGTAACGGGGCTGAGCGTGGCGCCAACGGGCGCGTCGATTGCTGTGCCGCTGGTGGCAGCAAGCTGAGGAAGCGTGTCGGGAATGGCTTGGCGGATCGAGCGGACGCGGCTGCGTTCGAGCGCCTCGGCAAGTGCTCCGGCGACGACTGCGACTGCAGCGGCCGAACCTGTCGAGACGAGGAAACGCCTTCGATCCCACCCGAGCGGCACCCGTGAACGGCCCGGTATCTCGATGGGGCGCGGCCGGGACGGGCGGACCAACCAGATGAGCAACGGGATTCCGATCACTGCGCCGAGCAAGGATGGAAGCGCGGCAGCGGCCGACTCGCCCGGGCGGTGCCATGCAGCGAGCGCCCCCACCAAGCCGAACAGACCGATCCCGATGACACCGGCGGAGACGCGGCGCGCCGCGAGATGGCCGACGAGCAGCGCGGCGATGGCGAGCACGGAGATGATCCCGATTCGAAGGGCCAACTTGTCGTTCGTGCCGAACCACTGGATGGCCTGCTCTTTCAGCCACGGTGGCACACGATCGATGAACTCGCTGCCAACCGCATCGATCGGCGAGACGACATCGATGATGCCGGCGATCAGCATGCCCATGGTGACGGCCACGGCGCCGGCGACCAGGCCGGCGACGGTGCCGTAGAGCCGTGGCGTCGACGTGTGGACCACAGCAGGAGGCGGTGTGGTCATGTCGACCGAGGCCGGAGAACTTGGTGACTCGATCATGCTGGTTCCTTTCGAGGTATCGAGAAACGCACATCGCCACCAGCACCGGCGGCGAGCCAGATATGCCCTCCATGGGCTTCGACGAGTGCGCGGGCTATGGCGAGGCCGAGCCCTGAATGCCCGGTACGCGTATCGCGGGCCGGATCGGCGCGGGTAAAGGGTTCGAATGCGTGGTCGCGGAAGTCGTCGGGGAAGCCGGGTCCGTGATCGTGTACGGCGACTTCGATCTGTGGTCCTGTTCGCACGGCGACATTCACAGATTGCCCGGAGGGGCTGTGCCGGATGGCGTTCTCGAGCAGGTTGCGCAGCACGCGCGACATATCGGTGGTGCTGGCTATGACGACCGCCGGACCGTCGGACTCGAGGTGCACATCGACGTCCATCCGATGGGCGACAGGCGACAACGCCTCGACTGCCTCGTGAGCGATTTCGGCGATCGACACGGTGGTGCGCTCTCGATTGTTGGCGCCTGACTCGATGCGTGCATATTCGACGAGTTGATCAAGCAGGCCTTCGACGTTGTCGAGCTGACCTCCGATGATCCCGTAGTAACGATCCGGATCCGGTGCGATGCCATCCTGCAGACTCTCCACTGCGGCGCGCATCGCCGCCAGAGGGGTACGCAGGTCGTGACCGATGCTGGTGAAGAGCAGTTGCCTGGCGCGAGCCGCCCTGGCGCGTTCGGCTGCGGCCTCGTCGAGCGCGACCACCATCGAGTCGACGGCTCGCGCTGTGCGACCGACCTCGTCACGGCGTGTGACGCCTGTTCGGGCGGTCAAATCCCCGGCAGCAACCCGTTCGGCGACCTCACCGACCCGGGCGATATCGGTGGCCAGTGGTCTAGTGAGGTGGGACCCGACCGCGAGGGCGATGCCGCTCGACAACACCAGCACGACGAGGAAGAGCCGGTAGTCATGCGAAGAGAGGAACATCGCGTTCGACGCCGCAGATGTGGTGACCGCGCCGAGAGTCAATGAGCACAGCCCGACGAAGAGAGCGGTACCTGCCACGCTGCTTCGCGCCGACACCCATTTGCCGAGCAACGGCACGAGCACGGCAGTCGCCAGCGCTGGAGCGCCGAGGATTGCCATGAGGTGCAACCGCTCGTCGCCGTTGGGTGGTTGCAACAGGATCTCAGCAAAGACGAGCGCGGCCACGAAGATGCCGGTCAACCAGCCGATCAATCGCCAGCTCATGGCTCGAACCTGTAGCCGATACCCCACACCGTGGTGATCCAACGTGGGTTCTCCGGGTCCGCCTCGATCTTGTGACGAAGTCGCCGCACATGCACCGTGACTGTCGCCGGGTCCTGGTACTCGGGCGACGAGTCCCACACGTCGTGGAGTATCTGGCTGCGCGAGAACACCTGGCGTGGGCTCGTTGCCAGGAATGCCAGCAGGTCGAACTCCTTGGCGGTCAAGGCAACGACCCTCGATCCGACGGTGACCTCACGGGAAGGACGTTCGATGACGAGGTCGTCGAATCGCAACGTCTCCGGCGAGTCCGTCGATGGCTGGGCGCGGCGAAGGACCGTGCGCACGCGGGCCACCAGCTCGCGAGGGGAGAATGGCTTGGTGACGTAGTCATCGGCTCCTAGTTCGAGACCGAGCACCCGATCGGATTCCTCGACACGGGCAGTCAGCATGATCACCGGAATCTTGTTCGGGCCGATCGCTCGCAACACCTCGAGGCCCGACAGGCCCGGCAGCATGATGTCGAGCACGATGAGGTCGGGATGAAACGTCGTCACCGCCTCGCCGACGAGATCCCCACGATCCAACTCGTGAACGACGTAGCCGTCGCGCTGAAGATATTGCACAACGACCTCGCGCACCGTCGGCTCGTCATCGACGACCAGAATCCGCGCCGCACCGTTGTTCACGTCATGCACCATACGGAGGGTGCAGCATCGTGGAAATGGTAGGTGTTGCGAGTTTCTCGGATGTTTCGATTCTCGCACCGTGCCTGACAGATTCGGTCCGCTCGATGGCGTCGAGGCGGAATGCCGTCTTCGACGGGAATGGATTGAAGCGCGCAGTACTGGTCACGGCAATCGCAGCGATGGGGCTAGTGGCATATGGTGACGACACCAACAGCCCGGCGCCCGCTGCCACGAACCCGGCGCCGATCGGTACAGAAGTGATGACCGACGGTACAGATGACCGACGGTACAGAGGTGATGACCGACGAGACGACCACGACAGGCGGCTGGCCGCATGTCCGAGTCGTGCGATGGATGGCAGTGGTGTTGGCCGTCGCCGGTATGGTGGCTGCCGTTGTGGTCAGCCGCCATACAACGGCTCGTATCGTGAACGTCGCCGCGTCAGCCGAGCAGCAAACGATCCTGAGCGAGGCAGACCTGGACGTGCTGTCTGACGAACCACCACCCTCTGTCGAGCAGGCGGCCGGCTGGCTGAACACGACAGCCATCACCGACGCAAGCCTGCGCGGGAAGGTGGTGCTGTTCGACTTCTGGACGTTTGCCTGCATCTACTGCCAGCGCACCCTTCCCCATGCGAAGGCGTGGCACAAGCGCTGTTCCGGCGATGGTCTGACGATCGTCTCGATCCACACCCCGGAGTTCGCCTTCGAAGCCGTGGCCGACAATGTCTCCGAGTAAGTGGTTGACAATGGGATCACCTTCCCCGTCGCGCTCGCTCCCGAGCGCGACGTCTGGCGCACGTGGGACAACCACTATTGGCCGGCCTTCTACTTGTATGACCCCGAAGGGCGACTGCGCGTTCGACACTTCGGCGAAGGCTCGTACGACTCGACCGAGGATGCGATCCGAGTGCTGTTGGGCGTCGACCCGCTGAGCAGCCGCGCTGACGTGGCGTGATGTCCCTGGCACTCGCGTCGGTTGCGCTGTATGGCGCGGGTGTCAGCTCGACCATCAGCCCATGCGTCTTGCCACTCGTTCCCGGGTACCTCGGAGTGCTCGTCGACGGGTCGGGCGACGGCCGTCGCGGCCGTCCACTACGCGTGGCGCTGTTCGCAGCGGGAGCCATCGGTACGTTCGTCGTGCTGGCGGGCTGGTCGCTGCGGTTGGCCTCTCTCTGGGCGGCACGGTCGACTGGCTGCAACGCGCTGCGGGACTCGGCTTGATTGCCTTTGCGGTGCTGATGATCCTCGGCAGGCTCGGACATGCATCGCGCGAGTTGCGACTCGTGAGGGTGCTGCCGCCTCAGCCGCACCTGCGAGCGCTGCTCCTCGGAGTTGGCTGTGGCGCGGCGTGGAGCCCGTGCGTCGGACCGCTGCTTGGCGCAGCGCTCACCGCTGCGGCCGGCGCAGGTTCAACGTGGCGAGGATCGTGGCTGCTGTTCACGTTTGGCTGCGGGGTGCTGACGCCGTTCTGCGTGCTGGCCGTGCTCCGGCTTCCGACGTTCGGTCGGCGCGTGCGCACGTTGGTCGACGACTGTCGACGCTTTCGGCCGTTTCGATGTTGGGGCTGGGTGCGCTCTTGGCCGGTGGTTGGTATGACGCGCTGGTTCAGCGACTCGACATCGGGACGTAATCGCGTACTCCGGTGCCCGTGTACCACTGGCGCGGCCTGCTGATCTTCTGATCCTTGTCGCCCAGCAGTTCTTGCCAGTGCGACAGCCAGCCGACGGTGCGCGGGATGGCGAACAACACGGTGAACATCGCCACGGGGAAGCCAAGAGCCTGATAGATGAGCCCGGAGTAGAAATCGACGTTGGGGTACAACTTGCGGCTGACGAAGTAGTCGTCGTGCAGGGCGGCTTCCTCGAGCTTCAAGGCGATGTCGAGCAACGGATTCTTGCCGGTGACCTCGAACACGTCGTAGGCCGTCTGCTTGATGATCGTGGCCCGCGGGTCATAGTTCTTGTAGACCCGATGACCAAAGCCCATCAGGCGATGGCCCTTTCCTGACTTGACGTCGTCGAGGAACGCCGGCACCTGGTCCATCGATCCGATCTCGGTGAGCATCCGCACAACCTGTTCGTTGGCGCCACCGTGCAGTGGACCGTAGAGCGCCGACGCCGCCGAGGCAGTCGCCGAGTACGGATCGGCCTGGCTCGAGCCAACGACGCGCATGGCTGTGGTTCCGCAGTTCTGTTCGTGATCGGCGTGCAGGATGAACAACACGTCCATCGCTCGCTCCAGCCGAGGGTCAACCTCGTAGGCGCCGATCTTCCACATCATGTTCAAGAAGTTGGCTGGGAAGCTGAGTTTGTTGTCGGGATACACGAATGGCAGGCCGACCGAGAAGCGATAGCACATCGCCGCGAGCGTCGGCATCTTGGCGATCAGTCGCAAGATCTGCTTGTCGCGACTCTCCTTGACGTCGATGTCCTTGGCGTCGTTGTAGAACGTGCCGAGCGCAGCGATCGAGCTGACCAGCATGCCCATCGGATGAGCGTCGTAGTGGAATCCGTCGACGAACCGCTTGCGCATGTTCTCGTGGATGAAGGTGTGACTGGTGACGTCGTACTTCCACTGTTCGAGTTCGACAGGATTCGGCAGCTCGCCGTTGAGCAGCAAGTAGGCGACTTCCAGATAGGTGCTGTGCTCTGCGAGCTGCTCGATGGGGTAACCGCGGTAGCGCAAGATGCCGGCCTCGCCATCGAGATAGGTGATCGAGCTCTGGCACGCCGCCGTCTGCATATAGGCGGGGTCGTAGATGAACAGCGACGGATCCAGCTCACGCACGGCGCTGGCGGGAAAGATGTTGTCGGTGATGGGGACCGTGACCTGCTTGCCGGTGCGATCGTCAATGATGGTGATGGTGTCGGGCATGTTGTTCCCCTAAGTGACACGAAGGATGGATCAGGGCTTGCTCCCCGGTTGGTGAGACTAGCGGCGGCCGCCTGAATCGATCCCACCGGTGCCCGACGTCCACTGTTCTACAGTGGCTCGATGGACGTGGCGCGCGACCTCGACGATGCCGAGCTGCTCGACTCGCTGGAATGGAACCGCAGCGTCGTGGTGCGCAAGCTCGACGGACTGACTCTCGCGAAGGCCACGGCTGTCGTGACGCCGACCGGCCTGACGTTGCTCTCCGTCGTCAGGCATCTTGCCTGGTGCGAACGTGGATGGTTCGAACACTTCTTTCTCGGTCAGCCCGACGATGCCGTTGATATCGAAGCATCCTTCGCTGTCGATTCCGTCTCGTCGGTCGACGAGGTCGTGACCGACTACCTGGGGGCAATCGATCGGTCCCGCGAGATCGTTCGACAGTCGTCCTCGTTGGAGGTTCGAAGCGCCCTTCCTCAGGACTACTTCGGGATCGTGACGCTGCGATGGATAGTGCTGCACATGACCAAGGAGACCGCTCGGCACGCTGGTCATCTCGACATACTTCGCGAGCTCACCGACGGCCAAACCGGCTACTAGCTCCACTCGACCCAACCTTCTGTGCCTGGCGGACGTGTCGGGAGCAGTGTTCAGCTGCAACCCATTCGGAGGTTGAGATGAAAGTGTGGATCGACCAGGATGAGTGCAGCGGCGTGGGGCTGTGCGTTCAGGACTGCCCGGAGGTGTTCACGCTGGCATCAGACGGTCTTGCATATGTGACGATCGACGGGCGAATGTACGCCAGCAATGTGGCCGCGATCGTCGACGACGTCTTCCTCGAATCGGTACTCGACGCCGCCGAGGACTGTCCGGAAGAGTGCATCTACATCGACGCTTAGAGCGGCGTGTTGTCGTGGGGGCGTGAAACCAGTGCTTCGCGCTTGTCGATCAGGATCGTCAGAGCTTCGGCGATCACCTGGCGCGTTTCCGCCGGCTCGATGACGCCATCGATGTAGCCGCGCTCGGCGGCGATGTACGGATTGAGTAGTCGTTCGGCGTAGTCGAGCTCGAAGGCGGCGCGTTCCTCGGGCGTGGCTCTGCGCTGCAAGATGGCCGCAGCCTGCCCAGCGCCCATGACCGCCAACTCTGCCCACGGCCACGCCAGGCAAAGGTCGTTGCCCATCGTCTTGGAGTCCATCACGATGTAGGCACCGCCATAGCTCTTGCGCAGGATCACGCAGATTCGGGGGACGGTCGCCCGCCCGTATGCGAACACGAGCTGCGCTCCATGACGGATCATGCCGCGCCACTCCAGATCCTTGCCTGGATAGAACCCGGGCGTGTCGACCAGGGTGAGGATCGGCAGGTTGAACGCATCGCAGAAGGCGACGAATCGGGCGGCTTTCTGGGATGCAGGAATGTCGAGTGTTCCGGCGAGAGCGAGCGGCTGGTTGGCGATGATGCCGATCGGCAGGCCACCGATCGAGGCGAAGGCGGTGACGACATTAGGCGCCCATCGGCCGCGCAGTTCGAGCAATTCGCCGTCGTCGCAGAGCGCGCGTATGACGTCTCGAACGTCGTAGCTCCCGGTCGAGGTTTGCGGCAGCAGCGCTCCGGCCTCGGGTGTTTGCCGATCCGGCGGATCGTCGGTCGGCCACCGCCGCGGTTCCTCGTCGTTGTGTTGCGGGAGGTACGCGAGCAATTGGCCGACCATCTCGATCGCAGCATCCAGATCGGCCGCCACGAGACTGGTTGCGCCGGTGTATCGAGCATGCGACGCCGCGCCGCCGAGTTCCTCGTTGTCGATCGACACGCCTGTGAATTCGGCGACCATTGTCGGGCCGGTGACGAAGGCGTAGGAATCCATGGTCATCACGACGAAGTCGGCAATCCCGAGCAGTAGTGCAGGCCCAGAAACCGCTGGACCCTCGACCACCATGATGATTGGTACGACACCCGAGCAGTCGGTCAGTGCCTTGGCCGCGAGGCCCCAACCATGCAGGGCAGCGAACCCTTCGACGATGTCGGCGCCGCTCGATCGCATGATCACGATCAGCGGGAAGCCCTTGGCACGTGCAGTGCACGAGGCATTTTCGATCTTGCCGGACGAGTCAGAAGTCAAGGCGCCGACGCGGGAGCCGGCGTCGACATCGACCCACACCACCTGACGGCCGTCGAACTCGCGGACATCGGACGTGACAGCGCCGACGACTCGATTGCGGAGGTCGACGGGACGCATGGCCCCGAGACTAACTAGACGGCGCGACCCAGCGGGAAGGCCTCGGTGCCGACGTGCACGCCGGGCTGCTTGGGACCCTGCTGTGCGATGACCTCGCGGAGCACCGCCAGAAGCACGCGTGTCGGTATTCCGGGCGCGGGCCGGCGACGCTGCACCCAGCCGACGACGCGGCGCGGCAGCTCCGGCACCGGCACTCGATTGAAGTCACCCTTCAGCCAGCGCGGCACCGAGGTGGCAGGCACGATGGCAGGGCCATAGCCCTCGAATGCCAGCGACGCCAGCAAGCGCACACCGTCAATTTCGGCTTGTGCCTGCAGCTCGACATCCGCGGCCGCGGCGGCGCGATCAATGATCCGCCGCAGCGCGGTACCGCGCGGCGGCAGTAGCAACGGAATCTTGGCGAGCTCTTTCAGCGAGACCGATTCGCAGCCAGCGAGACCGAAACGGTTGTGGGCGAGCAGCAACAGGTCCTCGGCGAACAACGCATCGACCTGCAGCTCGGGCTCGTCGATAGGAAGGTGCAAGATGGCCGCATCGATCTGCGAGGCCTGCAAGCGGGGGAGCAGGTTGCTGGTGTTGCCTTCATGGATGGTCACGTGAACTCGGGGGTGGGCCCGACTGACCTGGCCGAGCAGCTGGGGCAACAGCCATCGGGCGGTGGTGCCGATGACCCCGAGCCGGGAGTCGCCGGTCACCTCGTTACCCCGCGACGCCATCTCGGCGGCGAGATCCTCGAGCTCGTGCAGCACCCGTCTGGCACGATCGACCACGATCACGCCCTCGTCGGTGAGCCCGCCGCGCTGGCGGTCGACCAAGGTGACCCCGAGCTCGCGCTCGAGACGAGCGACATGGCCGCTGACGTTGGATTGCACGGTGTACAGGGCGCGGGCGGCCGCCGAGAACGAGCCGTGATCGGCGATCGCCACGAGCGTGGAGAGCTGGCGGAGATCCATCTGGAAAAATGATAGCGAGTATCTTTCAATACGGCTTGAAAGATCACGCGTTCACGTGCATAATTTCACATGTAGTCGGACGGGGCCCACCCCCATAGGTCCCGTTCGAACGAACCCCCCAATGTGGTTCCCCCAATCACAGGGTTCTGGTTGAGAAACCCCGCTTCCCCAAAGCGGGGTTTCTCCCGTTTTGGCGTACAGTCGCGCTGATGGCCAGCAGTTCGGGAGCAGCGTTCTTCGACCTCGACCGCACCCTGCTCTCGGGAGCGAGCGGCGAGGTGTTCTCGGCAGCAATGAAAGAAGCTGGCCTGGTCAGTCGCTCGATACCTGGTGAGGCGCTGCTCTTCCGCCTCTTCAACACCATTGGCGAGACGTTGCCGTCGATGGCGCTGGCTCGCCAAGCCGTAATGCTGGCCAAGGGCAAGTCGCGCTCCGCGGTGCAAGCGGCGGCGTCGATTGCCGCGGAACGCTTGCTGGAAATGGTTCAACCGCTCGCCGCGCCGCTGTTCGACGAGCACCGTGCGGCGGGTCGTCTGGTCGTCATGGCTACAACTTCCCCCTTCGACATGGTCAAGCCGCTGGCCGACCTGTTGCAACTCGACGGTGTGGTCGCCACGGAGTATGGGGTGAACGACGACGGCACCTACAACGGAACCCTGGCCGGACCGTTCGTGTGGAGTGCCGGCAAACTCGCCGCGGTTCGTACCTGGGCGGAGCTCCACGGCATCGACCTGGCCCAGAGCTACGCCTATAGCGACAGCGTTTACGACACCCCGCTGCTCGCTGCGGTCGGACATCCCTTCGTGGTCAACCCCGACCCCCGCATGGCCGTGATGGCTGCGGCACGCCGCTGGCCGACGATCGATCTGTCAGCAGGAGGAAACGGGATTGCCAGGATTCCGGTGGTCAACATGGAGATTCAACGGCTGGCGCTCAGCTTCACCCACCCGCTGTTCTTTCCCTACGCCAAGTTCGACATCGATGGGATCGAGAACATCCCGCAGAACGGTCCGGCCATCATCGTCGGCAACCATCGCAGCTACTTCGACCCGATGGCGATGGCGGTCACGATCGCCCGTACCGATCGCACGGTTCGGTTCCTCGGCAAGAAAGAGGTCTTCGACGCACCGATCGTCGGTCAGATCGCGGCGGCCATGGGTGGCATCCGTGTCGATCGTGGTACCGGCAGCAACGAGCCGCTGAAGGCGGCGGTCGAAGCCCTCGAGGCCGGCGACATGGTTGCGGTGATGCCACAGGGAACCATCCCCCGGGGCAAAGCGTTCTTCGACCCCAAACTCAAGGGCAGATGGGGGGCGGCTCGTTTGGCGGCCATGACGGGCGCACCGGTGATCCCGATCGGTCTGTGGGGGACCGAGAAGGTGTGGCCGCGTTCTGCCCGCCTGCCGAACGTGCTCAACATCGTCGATCCTCCCGTCGTGACCGTTCGGGTGGGTGCGCCAGTGGAACTCAAGTACCAAACCCCCGACGCCGACACGAAGCGAATCATGAAGGCGCTCATGGATCTGTTGCCGCCGGAGAGTCGCGTCAAACGACAGCCCACCGCTGAGGAGATCGCGGCCGCGCTCCCGCGCGGTTACAAAGGTGACCATCAGGCCGAGTCGAGGCGTCGACCCGGCGTCGACTGACCGTGATCGACGACGCCCTGCCAAGATTGGAGCCCCGGCGCTACGCGCCCTCGCGTCGATTGGAGTGACGAGCCTGTCGCAGCTCACGTCCCTCCGTGTCGGGGAGTTGCCTGCGTTGCACGGGTTCGGCCCGCGGCCGACCTGCTGCGTGATGCCCTCGCGGACCGAGGCCTCTCATTTCTCGGCTAGCCATGACGACGACACGTTGCTCACCCTGTCTTTGAAGATCTGCCGCCGGCCGTCGTCGCTCTGTGCCCGTTGAGCCCTTGCGCTCACGCCCGAAGTGATGATTTCACCGTCTGGGTCAGCTCACAGAGCGACGGTCGTTCTGTTCGCTGACATGGAGGTCGGATGCGCCGAACTCCCCGTGGTCCGGCGGTGGAGCGTCAGCGCTTCTTCGGTGGCCGCGGGATGAACGGGGAGGTCTGAGCGACGTAGTGCTCGTAGCCTGCTCGCCGCTTCACCAGCGACTTCTCCAGCAACGTCACACCGCTGACCCGGCGGAGCAGGAACGTCATCGCTGCGGCACCGATGATCCCCCAGCGCCCGACCGTGGTTTCGGCGGCAACGAGCGCGATGCCCCACCACACACATGCGTCGCCAAAGTAGTTGGGATGGCGCGTGTACTGCCACAGACCCTGGCTCATCACGGTGCCGGCGTTGGCGGGATCGCGTTTGAACCGCGCCAACTGCGCGTCGCCGACCACTTCGAAAAACAATCCGACTGCCCAGACTGCGATTCCGATCCAGGCCAGCACGCCAAGCGTGGGCTCGACCTTCACCTGCCCGAGTTGCACGGGCAACGACACGATCCACATCAGCGCGCCCTGTAGAACGAAGACGGTGCCGAGGCTTATCAACGGGAAACGCGGTCCCCATCGCTTGCGCATCGCCCGATATCGAAAGTCCTCACCTTTGCCATGGTTTCGGGCAAACAGGTACACGGCGAGCCGCAATCCCCAGAGCGTTGTCATCGCGACCAGTAGTCGTTGTCGGTCGGCGTTGCCGTCGACGCGAGCGCGCACGGCCCAGGCGACGATCACGAAACCAAGACCCCAACCGATGTCGACGATCGAGGCGTTCTTCAGGACCACGCTGAGCAGCCACATGGCGATCATCAGCGCCGCGACAGCCAACGCCGCGGTGGTCATTGCGGTCGGACTCATTGCAGGCGGCTTTCTAGCATCGTGTGCACATCATGGTCTGTCTGCAGCCACGTTGCGTCGATCCACTCGGTGAACGCCGGGCCTTTCGGTACGTCGGCACGTGGAATTCGACGCACACGAAACACCACGGGCGGTGGCTTGTGGGCGAGATGGCGCAGGATGCCACCGAATGTGTCGAGGCCGTCGAAGCCGACATGCCAGCCGATGACGATGTCGGCGTCGGGCGCGCCGGCGATCAGCGCCGCAGAGCCGGCGGGGCGCGGCGGAAGTAGGTGCTGCAGTGAGCACAGGCGCTCGGCGCGAACGGGGTCCCGTTCGCTCAACTTCTGCAACGCCCGCTTGCGTTTGCTGGGTGACGCTCTGGTGCCCTCGGGGAAGATCACGGCGATGTCACTGGTGCCCATTCCGGTCGAGAGCTGGGTCAAGGCGTCGAGTTCGACCTGGGAGTCGGTTGCTTGGCGATCGAGGAAGTGATTCGGCAATCGGTTGCCAACGATGTCAAGGCACGGATCACCCAGCAGCTCGCGCTTCAGCACGTACAGCGGGCGTAAACCGGCGAGCGACGTGATCACCCACGCACTGACCAGCGAGTCGGCCAGGCTGGCGTGACGGCACAGCATCACTGCCGGTCCGGGACGCATCGCGCCGATATCTTCAGCCGTCACGCTGATGCCTGTTGTTGCCCTCAGCACGCCCAAGACACTTGCCGCCCACCACGCCTGCAGGCGGTAGTGGATCTTGCGGTTGTTGCGTTGCCCGGCGATCCAAAGCCCGAAGGCGATCACCACGCTCGTCGACTCGAGCCAGGCCCAACCCAGGGCAAACAACAGCAGGCGAGCGCTCGGCAGGCGCGGTCGCCCGCGAACGAGGTCGACGACGATGGCGACGGGGAGCCAGAGCGGTACGAGCAACAGCAATGCCGAAGCGGCCACGAACAACCCGCTGATGCTGGCCAGCCGGCGGCGCAGGGTCGACACGTGCCGACCATAGTGGGAGCGGCTTGGCAGCGAACAGCGGGGCGCTCTACCTACCGGTCGGTAGGCGAGTTATACTGCCCGGGATGAATGACACGGCTCTGCTCAACGAACTCACGGAGGTCGCCGAGCGGTTGACAGCTCGTCACTACGAGACCTGCAAGCCGTGGTATCCGCACGAGTTCGTGCCGTGGAGCATGGGTCGCGATTTCGAGTCGGACGTTGCGTGGAACGCCGACGAGGTCCCCCTTCCGGAGTCGCTTCGTAGCGCCCTGTTCGTCAATTTGCTCACCGAAGACAACCTGCCGTACTACTTCCACACCATCGACCGCATGTTCGGCCGCACCGGCGTCTGGCGTGAATGGTCACACCGCTGGACGGCCGAGGAGGCCCGTCACTCGATCGCCTTGCGCGACTTCATGACCGTCACGCGCATGCTCGATCCTCGAACGCTCGAAGACGGCCGCATGTCGCAGATGTCTGGCGGGCAGGTTCCCAATCCGGCGTCGGCCGTCGACGGGTTTGTCTACGTTGCGCTTCAAGAACTGGCCACGCGCATCGCGCATCGCAACACCGGCAGGGCATTGCGCGAGCATCTGCCCGATCATCCGGCTGGCGAAGCGGGATACGAACTCATCAGTCGCGTCGCCGCCGACGAAAACTTCCACTTCCTCTTCTACCGCGATCTCACCTCGGCAGCGCTGGAGATCGCGCCCTCCCTGGTGGTGCCGGCGATCGAGCGGCAAGTGCGCGAGTTCGAAATGCCTGGCACCGGGATCCCCGGATTCAAGCGACACGCTCAAGCCATCGCCAACGCTGGCCTGTACAACCTGCTACAGCATCACGAGCAGATTCTGGAACCTGTCGTGATGAAGTGGTGGAAGGTCGAGTCGTTGCAGGGCCTCACCGCCGAGGCCGAGCAGGCTCGCGAAGCACTGATTCGCCAAATCCAGCGAATCGGTACTGCGGCTCGCCGGTTGGCCGATCGGGCCCGCGAGGCCGCAGAGCGTGCCCGGTTGACATTGGCCGACCGCAAGGCCGAGATCACGGGCAGTCGTTCGGTTCGTCCGTCTTGACGACCGACAACACCGCATCGGCCTCGCCGATCGGTTCGCCAGCATCAGGTTCCTGAGCGACGACGATCCAATTGCGGTCAAGGATCTGACGCCGCCCGTCGCCGGTCGCGTCGACGCTCTTCGAGAAGAACACACCGTGGTCCTGGATCTCGTTCTGGGCATCTTGCAGATTCATGCAGATCACGTCGGGCATCCGCTTGTCTTCGGGGCTGTCCCCTCCGAACGGATTGAGGCCGTTGTCGGTTCCGGGAGGGGAGGTCTCGGCAGGGATGATGAATTTCGGCGCGGTCGTGGAAGGTGCTGGCGTGACCGCCAAAGACGCGGTCGTTCTTGCCGCATCGGTGGATGGCGGCGAGGCGGCGGGGTCATCGCCGATGGAGGCAAGCGCTGCACCGGCGAGCCCCACGGCAGCCAAGGCGGCCACGATCAGAGCGACGTGCGACCTGCTAATCGCCAACCTCGATCACGTCAATGCCTCTCCGTCGAATCGATCGATCGTCGTGAACGCAGCTACCGGCAGGCGCCCGAGCTTGGTCAATTGACGAACGGGGTAGCCGAGGAAGATCGTGGCGACCAATGCGTGGTCCTCGGGTAGGCCAAGCACCGGTGATGCCTGGGCCTGAGCCCGCGACAAGAACGTCGTCAGTACACCGCCCAATCCGCGGGCGCGTGCTGCCAGGAGGATGCTCCAGCAGAAGGGGTACACGGACGCTCCACCGGTGATCGGTGGGCGGTCCGTGCCGCCGTCCATCAGCGCAATCCTGTTGAGATCGGCGGCCACGGCGAGAACGGCCGGCACCGCCTCGATCTCGTCGAGCAAAGGGTTGGGCGCCACAACGGGGCTCGCGCCGGTGGTGCGGCCGAACGCAAACGGAGCGCGGGTTGCGTGGTGGCTCTCGCCGAGGTACTCGTACCAGACATTGCTCATCAGATCGGCGAGTTGCCGGCGGATCGACGGGTCGTTCACCAGTGCGACCCGCCATGGCTGGCGATTGCCGCCACTGGGAGCGAATCGGGCGTCGTCGAGAATTGATGCGATCGTTGCGTGCTCGACCGGCTGATCGGTGAAGTCGCGACTTGAACCTGTGGTGCGTAGCGCCTCGGTGAGGTCCACTCAAGCCTGGCTCTCGGCGACCTTGCGACGCACGACGTTGAGAGCGGAGCCGGCTCTGAACCACTCGACCTGTTCGTCACTGAACGTGTGCACGCCCTCGAACACGATGACGGTTCCGTCGGGCTTGACGATCTCGCAGCGGATGTTGTGGCCAGGCCTCGGGGGAAGATCGAGGACGTTGATGCGGTCGCTCTCGTCGATGAGGTCGTAGGTGTCGGGATCGGCAAACGTCAGAGGCACCAAGCCCTGCTTCTTCAAGTTGGTCTCGTGAATGCGAGCGAAGCTGCGAGCCAGGATCACGACACCGCCGCGAAAGCGTGGCTCCATCGCGGCGTGCTCGCGTGACGAGCCCTCGCCATAGTTGCGGTCGCCGATCGCCACCCAGCGAACACCCGACTCGCCGTACTTCTTCGCCAGATTCGGCAACGTGTCGGGACTGCCGTCGCGAAAGTCGACCCCTTCACCGACCGGGCGGTCGAACGCGCTGACCGCGCCGAGGAACAGGTTGCCGCTGATGTTCTCGAGATGGCCGCGGTAGGTGAGCCACTTGCCCGCCGCCGAGATGTGGTCGGTGGTGCACTTGCCCTTGGCCTTCATCAGGATCGGTAGGTTGTGGTAATCGTCGCCGTCCCACGCGGGGAAAGGTTGCAGGAGTTGCAGCCGAGCGCTGGTCGGAGAGACCTCGACGACGACGTCCGAGCCGTCGGCCGGGGGAGGGGTGAACGTGTTCTGCCCGGGGTCGTAGCCCTTGTCGGGCAGCACCTCGCCGACCGGAGCTTGCAACAGCACTTCGGTGCCGTCGGGTGCGGTGATGGTGTCGATGGTCGGGTCGAAGTCGAGGCGCCCAGCCAAGGCAAGGGCGATCACGGTGTCGGGTGATGTGACAAAACTGAGGGTGTTGGCGGATCCGTCGTTGCGCTTCGGGAAGTTGCGGTTGAACGAGTTGACGATGGTGTTGGGCACACCGTTGGCCGACGCCGGGCGGTCCCATTGGCCGATGCAAGGCCCGCACGCATTCGCCAGCACCGTGGCCCCGATGGCCTCGAGATCGGCCAGCAGGCCATCGCGTTGGATCGTCGCCCGAGTCTGCTCGGACCCCGGCGTGATCAACAGGTCGGTCTTCACGGTGAGGCCGCGGGCCGATGCCTGGCGAGCGATCGACGCGGCACGGGTGATGTCTTCGTAGGAGCTGTTGGTGCAACTGCCAACGAGTGCCGCGGAGATCTCTAGCGGCCAATCATTGGCGCGCGCTTCTGCCCCAACCGCAGCACCAACGCGGTTGGCCCTGTCGGGGGAGTGCGGGCCGTTGATGAGGGGCTTCAACTCGTCGAGGTTGATCTCGATCAGTTGGTCATACAGAGCACCGTCGTCGGGTCGCAGGTCGCTGGTGACCTTGTCGGCAGCGTCCGCGATGGCCTCACGTCCCGTCGACTTCAGGTACATCGCCATGTTGTGGTCGTAGCCGAAGACGCTGCACGTGGCCCCGATCTCAGCACCCATGTTGCAGATCGTCGCCTTGCCGGTCGCCGAGATCGAGTCGGCGCCGGGACCGAAGTACTCGACGATCGCGCCGGTACCACCCTCGACGGTCAGCACCCGGGCAACCTCGAGAATGACGTCTTTGGGCGCCGACCAGCCGCTGAGTGAGCCGGTGAGTTTGACACCGATCACCTTTGGCCAGCGAACGTTGAATGGGAAGCCGGTCATGACATCGACCGCATCGGCTCCGCCGACACCAATCGCGACCATGCCGAGGCCGCCGGCGTTCGGCGTGTGGCTGTCGGTACCGATCATCATTCCGCCGGGGAAGGCGTAGTTCTCCAGCACCACCTGGTGGATGATGCCGCTGCCAGGTCCCCAGAAGCCGATGCCGTATTTGGCACTGACCGATCGCAGGAAGTCGTACACCTCCTTGTTGGTGTCGATGGCGACACCGAGGTCGATGCGAGCGCCGACCTTGGCCGAGATCAGGTGATCACAGTGCACCGTGCTGGGCACGGCGGTGGTTGGCAGGCCAGCGGTCATGAATTGCAGCAGGGCCATCTGCGCGGTGGCATCCTGCATGGCCACGCGATCGGGGTGGAAGTCGTTGTAGGTTCCGCCACGCTCGATGGGCGCCGTCGGGTCGCCCAGATGGTTGAGCAGGATCTTTTCGGTCAGGGTCAGCGGTCGCCCGAATCTGGTGCGGCCCGCCTCGCAACGAGCGGCGAGAGTTTTGTACACGCCTTGCACCAGTTCGATTGGCGTTCCTGCGGTGACGGACATGGCTGCTCCTTGAAATCACTCGCAAGGGTGCTCCGTTGCAATTAGTCGCAACGGTGCTCCTTGCAATTCGTGCAGATGTAGACAAGCATAATACAAGTGATTCCACTCGCGGAAGCCCACAACTGACGTGCGAACGATTCGGTATCAAGAGATCGCCCAGATCCTGCGACAGCGCATCGCCGCAGTCGGTGCGGGCCACGTCCTGCCCAGTGAGAGCGACCTGTCAGCTGAATTCGGGGTTAGCCGGGTGACAGTGCGCCGGGCTTTGGAAACGCTGCGTGACGAACGGCTCGTCGAGTCACGGCAGGGGTTCGGGTGGTTCTCGGCGACCGCGCCGCTGCAGCAGCGACTGACCCAGCTGGAGACCATCGAGCGGCAACTGGAAGAGCGCGGCATCCACCCCCAGCGGCAGATCATCGAGTTCGCCTTCGTGGCCGCTCCCGCCCATGTGGCCGAGACCTTGCGCTGCGACCAGGTCTTGCGCGTCAAGCGGGTCAACCGCGCCGACGGCGAGCCTTTCGCGGTTGTCACGGTGTGGTGCCCGGCCGAGCTCGGACAGAACATGAGTCGCGGCGATGTCGAGCGCCAACCGTTCTACGAGCTGTTGGGGATCGCGTTGCGCGGCGCCACGCAGACCATCGGGGCCGCTTCGGCGAGTGCGGAAGACGCTGCGCTGCTGGAGGTACCCGTTGGCAGTCCCGTGTTGCGTTGCGAGCGCCTGACCACCAGCACGGCGGGTGAGCCGATCTTGCTCAGCGAGCACATCTTTCCCGGCCATCGCACCGAGTTCGTGGTCGACCTTCCGTTGGCGGAGCCGTCGACAACGCCGACGGGCTTGCGCCTGGTCGACTAGCACCCAGGTCTGATCTGCAACACTCGGGACATGTCCGACCGTGTCACCCTGACGATTTCCGACGGCATCGCCGACGTGCGCATGAACCGTCCCGAAAAGCGCAATGCACTCGATGGTGCGATGTTCCAGGGCCTCGCCGACGTCGGTGAACGACTGAAGGTCGAGCCCGGAGTCCGCGTCGTTGTGCTCAGCGGCGAGGGTTCGTCGTTTTGCGCGGGACTCGACTTCTCAACGTTCCAGGTGATGGCCGGCGGCGATCGGCCGGCGTCCGACGAGGGCAATCCCGGGGCGATGCGTGACGGCCGGATCACCCACCTCGGCCAGCAGGTGTGCTGGGTCTGGCAGGAGATCCCGGTACCGGTCATCGCCGCGGTGCACGGGCACGCCTTGGGTGGCGGTATTCAGATTGCGCTAGGTGCCGACATCCGCATCGTTCACCCAGACACCCAGATGAGCGTTCGTGAGGTGCACTGGGGTTTGGTACCCGACATGACCGGCACCTTGATGCTCAGTTCGTTGGTACGTGCCGACGTCGCCAAAGACCTCGTGTTCACCGCGCGCGTGTTCGACGGGCGGGAGGCGTACGCTCTCGGCTTGGCGACAAGGCTGTCCGAGACGCCGTACCCCGAGGCGATGTCGATGGCCGCCGAGATCGCCTGCCGCAGTCCCGCCGCCATCCGTGGTGCCAAGGCACTGCTGAACAACCTGTTCAACGAGGGCGCGGCCCAACAGTTCGCCGAGGAGCGGCGCGTGATCGGTTCGCTGGTCGGTGGGCCGAATCAAGTCGAAGCCGTCATGGCCAACTTCGAGAAGCGTCCGGCAGTGTTCACCGATCCGAGCTGAGCAGCCAGATGACGATTGATCCGGACAAGCTCAAGCTGTACTCGTTTCAGCTCTTCAGCAAGCTCGAGGGAGCCGTGACGGCCGGCATGGTGCACCTCGGCGACCAACTCGGCCTCTACGACGCCATGCGAGCCGCCGCCGTGCCGCTGACCACGACCGAGCTGGCAGAACGTGCCGGACTGCACGAACGCTGGGTCCGCGAGTGGGCGTACAACCAAGCCGCGGCGAAGCTGATCGATGTCGACGACCAGCAGCGTTTCTCGCTGTCGCCGGAGGCCGAAGCGGTGCTGGCAACACCCGACCATCCGGCTTTCGGAATGGGCATGTTCCATCGACTGCCACAAACCATGGAGTCGCTCGTTCGGGTACGCGACAGCTTCGTCACCGGCCTCGGTCATGACTACGACAGCCACGGATCGGAAGGCGCCATCGGTATCGAGCGCAGCTTCGAGCCGTGGAGCAACGCACACCTGCTGCCCACCGTGCTGCCGGCGCTCGATGGCGTTGTCGATCGGTTGACCTCGGGAGCGCATGTCGCCGACATCGGGTGCGGCGCGGGTAGCGCTGTGTTGTTGATGGCTGCTGCGTTTCCGCGATCGACCTTTGTCGGGTACGACATCTCTCGCCACGCGTTGGACCGCGCCGGCGAGAAGCAGACGACAGCCGGGCTGACCAACGCACGCTTCTGCGATCCACGCGACTCGCCGATGCCCGCAGATCATTCCCTCGACCTCGTCACGACGTTCGATTGCATGCACGACATGACCCATCCGCAGCAGGTAATGGAGTTGATCCGCGCATCCTTGACCGACGATGGTACCTGGCTCCTCGTCGACATCAAGGCGCTCGACACCTTCGAGCAGAATGTGGTCAAGAACCCGATGGCTTCGCTGATGTACGGCATCAGCGTCCTGAGTTGTATGTCGTCAGCGCTCAGTGAGGCTGACGGTGCCGGGCTCGGCACGCTCGGACTATCGGCCAACATGGCCAGAGCGATGGCTCAACGTGCTGGCTTTCGGCGATTTCGCAAGCTCGACATCGACCACAGCGTCAATGCCTTCTACGAAATTCGACCCTAGATCAGCGACGCATCAGGAGTGGATCAGGTAACGAGCGCACAGTATCGACATCCGATAAGCCGAAGGAGGCTGTCATGCCGAACACACTGTCAACCAGAGTCAATGCTCAGCCGACGGCGCCAGACCACGAATGCCGAGCCCGCGCCTATGCCTACCTGGTCGAGCTGATCGGTGCTCGCCCCGAGACGTTGACATGGGACTGGACCCATCGACTGCAGGGTCATGTGCATGTCGGGTGCCGTGTCCTGGTCGTCATCGCGCCACGCGATGCGCTGCACGAACCCCTCGTGCTGACGGCATCCAGCTGGGATGCTGTTCGCCGCTCGTCGGCTGGGCAGCGACGCGAGCGCCTCGACAGGTGTGCGATCACTGATCATTCAACTCTCGTATCAGTACTCGAATCGGATGAACTGGCGATGTGCGCCTCCCCGGTAGGGCTCGCCGCGTGACCCGGCTCAGGTGCTTTCCACAACCTCGAATCGCCGTTCGGCGAACAACCACGATTCTCCGTGACGCACGTACTGGTCGTGGTATGTACCAAGCCGCGTGGCCGGCTTGGCGTTCTTGCGTTTCTTGCAGCGTTCGTGAACCGTGACCCGGCCGCTGCCCGTACCGTGAGCCACGTCGATCTCGAACACCATCAATGGTGCCGACTGCATGACCCATTCGATCTCACTGATCATGCGCTCGAATGTCGCGACGATCGACGTACGACCGGAGATCTCGTCGCCCGCCGGGTTCCAGATTGCACCCTCAGCCCAGCACCTGGCCCACGCCGCAGTGTCACCGCGATTGACCGTGTCCGAATACGTGCTGACGAGTTGGCGCAAGGCGGCGTCGATGGCAGGCGAGGGAGCATGAGTAGTCTGAGGACGAACCGCGCCGGAGAAATCTGACACGGCGACACCGATCTCGGCACCGGCGGCAAACCGAACGTGGTCGATCAGCTGATCGCGATTCATCATTCCGTCGTGGGCGGCAAATTGCACGGCCAGCCCGTCGACAAGCGCGGTGAGCCGCATGGCGGCGGCATTGGGATCTGGACACGTGAACTCGCCCGACTCGACGCCGATACGGATGATCCGGGCCAACAACTCGGTCGACTGCTCGTCGAGTTGCTGACTGATCTTCTTCATCATCGGGTTGCGCAGCGCCTCGCCCCACCCGTCGATCCACAGCATCCACTCGACGTCGTCACTTCCTTCGGGGGCGTAGTTCTGGATCACTCGCTCGAGCTTGCCGAGCGCGGTTGGGGCGTTCTCGATCTCGCCTTCCATCTCGGCGACATCTTTGTTGGCGTAGTGCGCGAATGCTTCGGCGAGCAGTTGCTCTTTCGAATCGAAGTGATAGTGGATGAGGCTGCTCGACACTTCGAGTCGCCTGGCGACATCGGCAATGCGAGTACCGGCGAAGCCCCGCTCGATCACGACCTCGCACGTCGTCTCGAGGATCTCGTTACGTCGTTCGGCCACCGTCGGTTTCTTCACTGTGGCGAACGCTATCGCTGTGATCAACCTTCGGGCAGGACCATCGGCGCGTCATGGCTCGGGGCCGCCTCGATCGGTGCGATGTAGGGATCGATAATGCCATCGAGTCCGGTCGGGTGACGCCCGATCGCCAATTGCTCGAGGATCCCTATTCCGTGTTGCGTGGATCCATCAGGTGCGACGTAGGTAGCGTCGCAGATGGCCTGCACGTGGATGTGCTGGCGCGTGCATGGTGTGGAGACGGGCAGCCCGATTCGTTCGACGGCCACGACCGACTCCCCCTTCCACATACCGTGGCCGAACTCGGGATGGCCGTAGCCGAGTCCGCTCATCTGGAACTCGTAGCGCGGAACGAGCGTGACGGTGTGCACCTGATCGTTCCAGCCGATGAGGTCGTACTCGAATCGTTGCGCCCAACGCGTGCCGGGCCGCCACGAGATGCGGTAGTCGACCGACCGCATGGTTTCGGCGGGCGTGCCATTGGCTGGGGCGATCACGCCGACCTGATGCCAGTGCCTGCCGTGCTCATCGTCGTTGACGTCGAAGTGTGTCGACAACGTCGGGAAGTTGACTGGAGCCCACAGCCAGAAGAACTGCGGAGCACCGACGGGCGCGCCGCTGGGAGCCGTCTCACCCGTCGGGCGGATTCCCCACGAACGATCGCGTGAGCCCCACACGGTCGCGGCCGACACATCGCGTCGGACCCCGTCGATCTCGATCCATCCGCTCCAGTCGCCGAACTGGGTGAATCGCGTGTAGTCGAAGATGGTTCGCACGCCGACGCGCCACCAGTAGTGCGGCTCTTCGATCGCGGCCGAACGAGCCACGAAGACCAAGTCGGCGCGCACGCCTTGCTCGACAGCATCCACAGCGATACGGACCTCGCGCATCGGGTCAACGACGTCGACGTCGATGGGGCCGAGATGCGTAACCTCACGCCGGTCCGCCGGAGCCCGCTGCGACGTGAACACGCTGAGTTGCTGGCCGTCATGCACGATGCTGAAGGCGGCATCGGCGACGTGACGATTGGGGTACAACCCCATGGCGACACCGAAGTACAGGGAACCGTCGTGTTCATAGCCATTGAAGAAGTAGCGGTCGTAGAAGTTGATGTCGGAACCCGACGTCTCGGCCACCGGGACAGGAGCCTGGTGAATCGGGTAGTCGTCGTAGCCGCTCAACACACTGTGCGACCGTAGTCTGGGCCACACCCCCTTCGGGATCGCAAGTCTTCAGCTGCCGGAGAGCCTCCACGAGAGGGGCGTGACTAGCTCCAGGCAGTTCGGGGCGGCCTGGTGTTGGTCCACGGCGTTTGATGAATGGTGCCCCGCATAGGGGCTCGAGTCGTCAAGCGCACCTGCGTGATCAGTACGTCTGATGACTGGCGCCCCGATGCGGGGCCGGAGTCGTCAAACGCTGCGTCGACTAGCGCCTAAGCGCCCGATATGGATCGGGTCCGCAAGGCGGCTCTTGAGGATTGTCACCCGTCAGCCGAAGGGCGGGCCACCGAAGTCTGAGCGGCCGTAGTCTGGCGGAGTGCTTCGGTTTCGACAGATGATCAGGCGGGTTCGGTCAGAGGGTTTCACACCCGGCGAGTTTCACAAGATCTGCGTGTCCGCGCTGGTGCTCGTTGCCGTGATCGTCGTGACCGGGGCGGCGGTTCGGTTGACGGGCTCCGGTCTGGGTTGCAGCGACTGGCCGAATTGCAACGACGAGAATCTGGTCGACGTCTCGTCGCAGCACTCGGCGATTGAGCAGATCAACCGCTTGTTCACCTTTGTCGTCGGCCTCGCCGTGGTGCTCGCCGCGCTCGGCGCTTGGGTCAGGCGTCCGCGTCGACGCGATCTGCTGATGCTCTCGGCGGCGCTTGTGGCGGGCATCCCCGCGCAGGGAATCGTCGGCGCGGTGGTCGTCTGGACCGACCTCAATCCTGCTGCGGTGCAACTGCACTTCGTGCTCTCGATGGTGCTTGTTGCTTTGGCGGTCGTGCTGGTGCTGCGCTCGCGCGAACCCGATGAAAGCGCTCGCGTCAGCGCCGTCGTGCCGAGAACAAAGCGCCGAGTGCGGTCGGTGGTTGTTTCGACGGCCGCAGCCATTGTCGCTGGAACCGTGGTCACCGGAACCGGTCCGCATGCAGGCGATGAGGAGGCCCGACGGTTCACGTTTCTGTCGATCACCTGGGTGACTCGCATCCACAGCGTGATCGTGTGGATCGCGGTGCTGATGGCGTTGCGGCTGTTGTGGCACCTGCGCAAACGCGCCCACGACCGTGAGGCGCTGGACGCGCCGCTGACGGTGTGGATCTGTGTCGCGATCGCGCAGGGTGCGATCGGCTACCTGCAGTACGCCAACGGCGTACCAACGACACTGGTCGCGGTACACGTTGCGCTGGCCACCACACTGTGGGCGACATCGGTTTGGCTGTGGTGCGCCACGTCGCGACCCAGTGGATCGGCTCGCAGCATGATCACCGCGTCGCGTCGACGAACGTCATTCGCCGAGGCTGCGCACGAAGGTGGAGAGCTTGTCGATGGCGGAAGCGAAGAACGAGCCGATTGAGCTGATGAAGTCCACGGTTGCATCGGCGCTGCCTGCCGGGTCTTGCCACAGGCGGATCACCATGAACGCGACGAGCAGATAGAAGGCGACCCGGCCGACTGCCTTGATCTGTGCGAGAGCAGTTGTCACCATGTGGGGGTTTCCTTTGGGTTGAACGAATCCGGCACAACCGGCTTCGAACGGGACTCCGCCCGCTGGAATGTTACCGAATCCGTCGACTGCGATCAACGACCCCCGCACGGTGCCACGAAAGACCATGGGGAGTTGATCTCCTCGGAGGTTCGTTCGCATCGCAACATTGATCGGTTCAATACCTGTGAAATTGAGCTATGGGGTATCATCGACGGATGCCCAGCATAGCGCCTCGCCGACCGTTCGACTTCGGCGCGAACCATCTCGTCCTCGATTTTGTCAACACCGTTAGTGGTCGGCCGACCTACATGCGTGACGATCTGGCGAAGGCAGCCGATGTTTTCGAGTGGGCAGCGGCGTCGGGAATGGTACCTCGCGACCACCAGGCCGAGCCCGACCCGGGCGAGCTGCAGCAGTTCCACGCTGCGATAGCGCTCCGCGAGAACCTCTACGGCGTGTTCGGCCCCATCGCCGCAGGCGATGCACCTCAAGCCGCAGCGCTGGCCTTCGTGCTTCGTCGTGCGGCACGGGCGCTGCAGTCATCGCGCTGGGCTCGCTCTGAACTCCGCTACGAGCCGGGGTGGCCACAGGACTCCGTCGAAGCGATTTGCGACAGGCTGGCTG
Organism: Ilumatobacteraceae bacterium; assembly: GCA_031430695.1. Lineage (GTDB taxonomy): Bacteria > Actinomycetota > Acidimicrobiia > Acidimicrobiales > Ilumatobacteraceae > JAENVT01. Next base: position 5,015 of record JANPBZ010000220.1, on the reverse strand, counting down.
ACGCTGCGGTGCAGCTTCTGCGTTCCCCTCTCACCTGCCGAGTCGGGTCGTGCAGCGGTTGTGGATGGTTGTTTCTCGACACGTCTCGCGCCCACGCCAGGCGATGGTGTTCGATGAATGCATGTGGCGTACGCGACAAGATGCGTCGCTACCACCAGCGCCAGGCAACTGCGCACGTGACGGCCACCCAGTGAGCAGCACCACGGGCGGCACGGCGGGAGGGCTGGCAGTGGCCATCGAATGTGCCATGCGCAGGACGCGGACACGAGCCGGCCGACTGCTGGCGACGGTCGCGGCCATTGCGGTGGGGATTGCCGGGCTCATGCTGGTCGGCGTTGCGGGCACCATCGCCGGCGACCGGGCACTGCAGCGAGGCATCACTGCCCTTGATCCCGCAGAGCGGGCATTCACGATCACAATGTCGCCCGACCTTTCTCCGACCGCATCGGACCTCGACACTCTCAACGCCAGGATCGAAAGTCGCCTGCAGCATCACGGTCTCGGGCCCGTGTTGCGCACCGTCGAGTTCCGTGCCCTGGCCGCCGGCGACGGCCGCACTGTGCGCTTCGCCGGGATCGACGCGTTGCGATCGTCAACGCAACTGTTCGACGGCGACTGGCCGACGCGGTGTGACAGCGAACTCTGCGAGGTGGTGGCAGTCGTCCCTGCGGTTGTCCAACCGCAACCGGTTGGACAACTTCCGGCTGACTCGCCGCTCGGCCTGGTGATCGTGGGCACTGCGGTTGCAACGAACGACCTGCTGCTGAGCGGTGAACTGGAACCCGACGAGGGCGAGCTGATCGTGCTCGCCGATGGCGTCTCCCAGGCGTCCGGTTTGTCGCGCTACGAGTTGTTCCGGCGCACGTACGCATGGCAGGTACCCATCGTTGCTCGGCAGCTGCGAAGCACCGACGTCGACCCTGTTCTGGGGGCAGTCCGATCGCTGCGCAGCGAAGCCAATCTGCCAGCACTGCATGCCGCTGGGCCCGAGGACGAGTTGCTCTCGATCCGCAGCCGCACGCGAATCGCCGACAATCGCCTGGCAGTGCCCATCGGGGCGCTGCTCGTGTTGTTCTTCGGCGTAGCCGTCCTTGCCGGACTTGGCGGGCGCGCCGACCATCGACGCACCGCATCGCTGTTGCGACGGCGAGGTGCCGGTCGGTCCGCGATTGCCACCTTCCGGATGTTCGAGGTCATGGTGCCCGTCGTTGGTGGAGCGGCAGCCGGTGCCGGGATTGCGGTATCCATGGGTGCATGGCTCGGGCGTCGTGCAGGGCTTGGTGGTTGGAGTGTTCTCGATCGATCTCTCGATTCGACAGTTGCTGTTCGTGTCGTCGCGGTCAGCGCGATCGTTGCGTTGCTGATGTTCTTCATCCTCAGCATCGGTGACTCGCCGCCGACCCATCGCTCCCGACGACCGTTGGCCACCGACGTGGCCGGCGTCTCGGCAGTTGTGGTGCTCCTGGTGCTGATCGGTCGAGGGACTGTGTCGGCCGGAGCGCTGAATCGCGATGTCGACCCGGCGCTGGTTGCGGTACCTGTGCTGGCGGCAACAGCGCTCGCCGCCGTCGTCATTCGTCTGGTCCCGCTCGCGTTACGGGCAGTGTCGGCCGCGATTCCTCGACGACGGCCGCTGACGAGGCTGACCCTCGCCGAAGCCACCGCCCAACCCCTGCGCTCGATCGCCACCGCTTCGATGATTGCGGTGACCGTGATGTTCGCGCTGCTGACATTCGGCTACGCGTCCACACTGCGTCTGGGATCTCGCGATCAAGCAGCCTTCGCGGTGCCATACGACTTCCGCCTGCAGCTTGGCGCCTCGCTCGTTCGACCACAGGTGACGGAGCCGACCGGTGGTTGGAGCGCGTTGGTCCCAGGGACGGCTGCCACCGATGTTCTCCGTCGAGGCGTCGCTGTGCGGCGATCTGCGACCGGTATCCAGACAGTTGAGCTCCTCGGCGTCCAGCCAACCACACTGGATCATCTACGCGGCTGGCGGCCGAGCTTTGGCCCGGATCCAACCGCACTGGCTGTGGCCCTCGATGCTCCGGCACCGACAGACCTTGGAACGAAGTTGCCTGGCGACGCAGTTTCGATCGAGTTCACCGGCTCGGGATTCGAAGGCCTACACACCTCGGCGGTGGTTGCCCGGGTGGACGGCACGTGGCATGAGATCACGCTCGACGAAGAGTTCGACGGGGGTGTCCGAACCGCACTGACGCCCGGCGATGCGGGCGGCGAACTGGTCGGATTTCGGCTGGCTCAGCCCGCCGACGTGTCAGCTCGATTCGAGCATCACATCGGCGAGGCCAACACGTCCGGGGCTGCTCGGGCAGTCGACGTCGTCGTGCGCCGGGTGCGAGTTGCCGCATCTGATGGCGCCTCCACAGCGATCGACCTGCAAGTCGATCGGCTGCGTGCCCCGGACGCGACAGTCGAGGTTCAGCCCGACTCCGCAGTGCGGGTAACCGGCTTGCTACTCGGCGTTGCGATCCTCGTCACGCCGCCAGGTCCGGCTGATGCCGAGCCCCTCAACGCCGTGATGGACCCGGCCACTGCTCGTGCGGCGATCAACGGAGTCGTCGTTGTCGAAACGAGCAGCGGCACAGTGCGCCTGCGGCCGAGTGTTGTCGTCGACCGTTTCCCCGGCGCCGGTGCGAGGTTCGCGATCGTCGACATCGACGCGCTGCAGCCTGCTCTCGACTTGCTGCAACCTGGCGCCGGCACGGCCAATGAGGTGTGGCTTGCTGCCGACACCCCCGCCCACGAGCGCTTGCTCGCGCAACATCTCGGCGAACCCGCATTCGAGACGATCGACGTCGACAGCCGTTCGATCCGGCAGACGGCGCTCGCAACCGACCCGCTCGCTATCGCGACGTTGTTGATCCTGACGGCATCGTCGCTCGTCGCTGTCGTGCTGGGCGCGTGCGCTGTGATGTTCGGTGCTGCCGCAGACGTCAGCGACGACCGCCCGCTCCTGCGAATGCTGGCGCTCGAGCGGGTGGGTGGACGGCGTCTGGTCGCGATGGTGGCTGGAAAGTCGATCGCGGCGATCTGCCTGGCCATACCACTTGGTCTCGTGGGAGGGCGCTGGTTGCTGCAGATCGCCACTCGGCTCGTTGCCGTGTCAGCGACATCGGGTCGACCGACCCCGCCGTTGCGATTGGCCGTGCCGTGGCTTGCGGTGGCGTCGCTTTCAGTCCTGTTGCTGCTCGTGCTGGGATTGGGGGCCCTCGCTGGTGCGAGGTCGGCGTGCCGAGTTCCACGCGAAGATCTGATGAGAGGCACTGCATGAGCTCCTCGCAACTGGTCGGCCAGGCCGTGATCGACATCGACGACGCGTTCGTGTTGCATCGTGGACGTACACACGATGTGGCCGCGCTGCGCGGGTTGAGTCTGCGGGTTGACCCCGGCGAGCGGATTGTCGTGCGCGGCCCCAGTGGCTCGGGCAAGTCGACGCTGGTCGCCGCCGTGTCGGGTCAGGTCATCGCCAGCGCTGGCCGCGTCAGGTTGTTCGGTCATGATCTCGCCCAACTCGACCACGCTGCCACCGTGCGACTGCGCACGGCGCACGTGGGTGTGGTCAGCCAGCGCTCGGGGCTCGACTTGCTCGAAGACCTCGATTGCCTCGATAACGTGGCGCTGCAAGGTCGGCTCGCGGGGCTCGACCGCCGTGACGGCAGGCAGGCTGCTGGGCGGGCGCTCGATCGACTCCGTCTTCGTCATCTGGAGCATCGTCGACCGTCGTCGCTCTCGGGAGGAGAGCGTCAGCGCGTCGCCCTGGCAGCCGCGCTCGCTCACGGGCCGCGGCTGGTGATAGCCGACGAACCGACGGGCGAGCTCGATGCAACGAGCGCCGACGAGGTGTACGACTTCTTGCGCGAGCACGCCGAGCGCACTGGGGCCGCGCTGTTGGTGGTGACGCACGATGCCCGCGCCGAACGACTGGCCACCCGGGTGCTGACTATTCACGACGGGCGGCTCAGTGAGGAACGTGTCGGCGAGAGCAGTTCCTTGGTGGTCGATGGTCGTGGCTGGGTGCGACTGCCCGACTCACTGCGCGCGGATGCGGGAATCGTCGGCCGCGCGGTGGCCGTGTCAGTGGATCGACACATCAGCCTGACCGGGTTCGAGCCGGTCACGCCCCGGGCAACGGATGGACCATTCGGCGAGCATGCGCCCGCCGGAGAGCTCGTGGTGAGCGCGATCGAGGCCGAGATCGATCTCGGCACGACCACGATCGGTCCGGTCTCGATGGAGGTTCGACGAGGCCAGATCACCGTGATCACGGGCAGGTCAGGGTCGGGCAAGACCAGCGTTCTGTCGGTGCTACTCGGCGCGAGCGAGCCGACCCGCGGTGTGATCACCCGGCTGGCCGCCACATCGGGGTGCGCGCCGCAGACTGCGGCATTCGCCGACCAGCAGACCGTCGCCGCCAACGTCGATCTCGTTCGTGCCCTTCGGTCGAAGCCAGCCGCTGACTTCGGTGACGATACCTTGCGTACCTTGGGTCTCGCCGACCTTGCCGATCGTCCGGCAGGCGCGTTATCGGGTGGTGAACGTCAGCGATTGGCCCTGGCTCGCGCCCTGTCGGTTGGCGCCGACCTGGTGATACTCGACGAACCGACGTCGCAGGTAGACCGGGCGACGGCACGGTTGATTTCACGCGCGATCAGTGACAGCGCTGGGCGAGGCGCGTGCGTGGTGTGTGCCAGTCATGACGAGGAATTGATTGCCGTGGCGGACCAGATCATCGATCTCGACGCGGTGCGCGAGCCGCTCGGGGTTACTTGCCAGTAGCAGAGGGTGCTGTTATGGTTCCGGCGCGATTCCGTACTCGGGTCGTACTGTCGGTTGCATGTGACGGGGCGAGCTAGCTGGCCTGCCCCATTCTTGGACCGCCGGGGGAGACACTATTTATGCCAACGAAAGGCAGGACCATGAGGTTCAAGAAAGCGTCAGCGCTCTTTATCGCGCTAGCAATTGTAGGTGCCGCTTGCGGCGACGACGAGACG
>JANPBZ010000219.1:0-2261 GCA_031430695.1 Ilumatobacteraceae bacterium | reverse complement strand
TCCGATCGATCGACGGTCGGCTACGTCGTCACGCAGTGGGCAGAGTCGCGCACTGACATCGGCAACAAGTCGCGACTGCAGTACGAGTGGGCAGCCCGGCACATCAATGCTGGGATTGGTTCGGTGCGCATCGACCGTCTCGACCGCACCGACATCGCACGCTGGCTCGAGGGGTTGGCCCAGGGTGGTCACCTCTCGCGTCGCAGCATCAGCATCTGTCGCACGGTGTTGCGCGCCGCGCTGGCCGACGCGGTCGAGGCCGGCGATCTTCGTCGCAGCCCGGCCAGTCGTGTGCCGATGCCGCGCACTGTCGTGAAGGTGCGAACCGAACGCGAGGTCGAAGCGTGGGAAGAATCCGACCTGCGTCACTTCCTCGCTGTGACTGCGAGCCATCGGTGGGGGGCGCCGCTGCGGCTGGCCGCGTTGTACGGATTGCGGCGCAGCGAGTTGTTGGGGTTGCCGTGGTCGGCGGTCGACGTGAAGGCCGGCACGGTCCGCATCGAGCAAGCGCTGATCGAGGTGTCAGGCAAGGTGGAGTGGAGTCCCGGTAAGAACGAACGGTCGCGACGGACGATCCCGATCGACCCGGCAACGGCCAAAGCACTCGCCGCGCATCGCCGTTTCCAAGCTGAGGAACGGATGGCGGCCGGACCCGAGTGGATCGACATGGGTCTTGTCGTGACGTCGAGGACGGGCAATCGTGTCGCGCCGAGCAACTTTGACCAGACCCTCGCCCGATTGGTGAAGCAGGCCGGCGTGCCGCGACTCACATCGCACGGCCTGCGCCACACAGCGGCTACTCACATGGTCCGTCATGCCGCCGACCTGGGGGAGATGCGCGCGGCGGCGGACATCCTCGGCCACAGCCCCGACATGTTGATGAGGGTCTACGCCCACGCTCTGCCGGAGTCGGTGCGAACCGTGACCGACAAGATCGGCCAGCGCGGCATGGTTCAACCGTGACGACCGACCAAAGCACGGTGCTGCTGATCGACGAGAGCGACGACATCGTCCACGGTGGTGGGAGCTATGTCGTGGCGTGCGCAGTTGTGCTGACGCGTGGCGCCAACGACCTTGCTGCTGATCTTCGAGCGGTGCTCGACGGAGTTCCGCGGCGCAAGCGGCCGTTCCATTGGTCCGAGGAAGGTCCGACTCTTCGCCGGAGCATCCTCGAAGTGGTTGCTGCCGCTGACGTGTCTGCCGTCGCAGTTGTCGGTTCGCTCCATGCCGGGCTAGGCCAGGAGCAGGTGCGCTACCAATGCCTTCGAAAGCTATTCGCGTTGACTGGTGCTGGCGCGACCGAGCTGGTGATTGAGAGCCGCTCGACGGTGTCGCGCAACGTAGGTCAGAATCGGACGGATCATCGGGCGATCGTTGATGCTCGGCACGCACGGGAGCTGTTGCCGGTGCTCCGGTATCGGTGGGCCGACAAGGCAGAGCCGCTGCTGTGGGCACCCGACGCCGTGGCCGGAATGGCCTTGGCTTCACTGCGAAAGGATCGAGCCTGGCTCACATTGTTCGAGCAAGCCGGCGGCTCCTTGCAGATCGTTGCAACCGACCCATGACGCGCATGAGCCCCGGCTCCCGCAATCATCCTTTCGAATGTCGCCGGCTCCTCCGGGGCCCTACTTCCACCCCTCCATACCGGGGCGGCATGACCATTATCGTCCAATCGCGGTGATTCGGCAACCGAACAAGGTGGAACTGCCAATGCGCAACACCCGGCTACCCACCGTCCGGAGGGCTCACCGGGTGCACTTCCCGTAGCTACTGCCGCGGGCGCCTGCAATGATGCGTCATTCCTCCGCTGGTTGCAAGCCGTGCCTTGCGAGGCGGACCGGTCGACACGGCGCTCGGCATGTCGCCGACGATGTGATCTTGGTCACACTGACTCGTCCGTCTGGTACCCGCTGGTCACCGCGAGTATCCGTTGGTGTCTTCTGGTTCCTCCTGGTCCGGAATCCCTTGCGCCGCCTGCATTTGGAAAGGGTTGCGCTGCGAATGACATCGGTGTAGTGAAGACACTCTGATGCGTACCGCGGTCGTGCTCGACGGGTCGCTGGAGGACCTTCCGGCGATGTTGACGGTCGAGGAAGCGGCCCGCGTGTTGCGCATCGGGCGGTCCTTGGCGTACCAGTTGGCGACTCGATATGTCGACAGCCGCGGCACCGATGGGCTGCCCGTGTTGCGCCTCGGTGGTGTCCCGTCGCAACGGCGGCAGCGAGCGCGGAAGCGTCGCGATGGCCCTGGGCATCGTCGCG
>JANPBZ010000218.1:0-28912 GCA_031430695.1 Ilumatobacteraceae bacterium | reverse complement strand
GAGCGGGTCGGCCACATGTGCGACGTTGGTTTCATGGGCGATCACCTGTTGGGTGCGCAACGCGATGCGGGCGGTCCGCTCGGTCGGCAGGGCCATGGCCTCGTCCATCGAGTTGGTGTGTAGCGACTGCGTGCCGCCGAGGACGCCCGCCAGCGCCTCGATGGCGGTGCGAACGATGTTGACCTCGGGCTGCTGAGCTGTCAGCGAGACGCCTGCGGTTTGGGTGTGGAAGCGCAACTGCATCGAGCGTTCGAGCTTGGCGCCGTAGCGATCGCGCAACCATCGCGCCCAGATGCGTCGAGCGGCACGGTACTTGGCGATCTCTTCGAAGAAGTCGATGTGGGCGTTGAAGAAGAACGACAGGCGTGGTGCGAACGAGTCGACGGGGAGGCCTGCCTGCATGGCGAGCTCGACATAGGCGAAGCCGTTGGCGAGCGTGAACGCCAACTCCTCGACCGCCGACGAACCTGCCTCACGAATGTGGTAGCCGGATATCGAGATCGAGTGCCAGCGCGGCATTTCCGCAGCGGTGAACCTGATGGTGTCGCGTACCAGTCGCATGGATGGACGTGGCGGGAACACGAACTCCTTCTGCGCCTGATACTCCTTCAAGATGTCGTTCTGCAACGTGCCGCCCAGACGTGCACGTTGCACGCCTGCCTTCTCGGCCTGGGCGACGTACATCGCAAAGATCACCGCCGCCGGCGAGTTGATCGTCATCGATGTCGTTGTCTTGTCGAGATCGATGCCGGCGTAGAGGTCTTCCATGTCGGCCAGTGAGTCGACCGCCACACCGCATCGGCCGACCTCACCCAATGCCATCGGGTGATCGGAATCGATTCCCAGCAGCGTCGGCATGTCGAACGCCGTCGACAGACCATCGCCACCAGACTTGATGATCTCCTTGAATCGCCAGTTGGTGTCGTCGGCCGTGCCGAACCCGGCGAACATCCGCATCGTCCACATCTTCGAGCGGTACATCGACGCGTACGGGCCACGGGTGTAGGGGAACTGACCTGGGTAGTCAGCTGAGCCGTCGTCAGGGCCGTAGACCGGTTCGAGCGGAATCCCCGACATGGTCGTGTAGTCGACGTCGCGCACGCTCGACTCGGCAAAGGCCTGCTCCCAGAGCTCACGATTGGTGTAGGGCATCCCGGCAGTTTATTTGGAAGTCAAAGCATTGTTGTAGTTCAGCGAAAATCTCCGAAGGCGCGACGCATGCCTTTGAGGACGGAGTAGACCTCGCGCTGCTCGGCCGGAGGGATCGGCACGATCGAGAAAACCTGGGCATTGAGTTGCGATGTCGCCTTCTCGGTCAGCCGCTTGCCGCTGGTGGTGATCTGGGCAAGAACGCTGCGACCATCCACGGGGTTCGCCGTTCTACAGACAAAACCGTCCTGTTCGAGTCGTTGCACGGCGTTGGTGACACTGGCGGGGTGCACCTGCAAGCGCTCGCCGATCTTGCCGACGGGCAAGTAGCCCTTGCGGCTGAAACGCAACAGCATCAGCACTTCGTAGCGGGCGAACGTGAGGCCGAGCGGGCGCAGTATCGCCTCGACGCGCGCCAGCAGCACTTGCTGAACGCGCATGATCGACGTGACGACGGCCATGCCATCGGCGGCCTCTCCCCAGCCCTGGCCCTTCCAGCTGGCATGGGCAAGGTCTATGGGATCATCGGGTAGTGGCTGCGCTGGGGGCACGGCATGTCCTCTCGGCACGAAGTCAGTCACTGATCATGCCTCGCCAGACGATGTCGCACTGCATCGGCGTCACTGAATGTACAGCGACGGTGCTCACGTCTGCCGGGCGAGCACGATTGGAGCGGCTTGCTCGAGGTGCTCGACCCACTGCTGCGGCGAGGCTGGCTCGACGATGGGCAGGATCACAAACTTGGTGGTACCGACGGCGACGAACTTGTCGATGGTCGCCATCAACGCGTCCCATCCTTGGGAAACCAATACGGTTGGGTCGGTGAGGTCGGGCCGGCGTTTGGCCAGCAGGTCGACGACTGTGTGCGGAAGCGGTGCCAACGAGTAGGAGAGCAACGCGCCGTAGTGATCTGCGTCGATGGAGCGGCCGTGTTCGACGAGTGTCGCTTCGATCAACTCACGTCCGCGGGCCGCATCGTCGGGAGTCACGAAGCTCGGCAGCCAGCCATCGGCAAGCCGTGCGACGCGTCGCAACTCCGACCCAGCTATTCCTCCCAACCACACGTCGAGGTGCTCCTGCAGGGGCTTGGGCAAGACGCGTAGGTCGTCGTAGTCGAATCGATCGCCATGATGCGTCAGGGTGCCCGGCGCCCATGCACCCCGGAGTACGGCGAGCGACTCGTCGAACAGTTTGGCGCGGGCGCCACGCTCGACACCGAACGCTTGCTGCTCGTGCGGATCGGCGACACCGAGTCCGAACGCAGGCAGCAACCGACCACTGGAGAGTCGATCCAGTGTCGCCAACTCTTTGGCGAGCACGATGGGATTGCGACCAGGAAGCACCATCACGCTCGTCCCGAACTTCAGCCTCGATGTGCGTCCGGCGGCAAAAGCCATGCCGACCAATGGATCAGGGGCATCACCTCCGATCCTTTCGCTGAGCCACAAACTGTCGAACCCCAGCCGTTCGAGAGCGTCGACGACGGTACCGAAGCCATCGTCGTTGAGGCGAGTACGTGTGCCGAGGGCATAGCCGACGCGGACGCGTGGGGCGTTACCCACGAGCGAGGACTAGTTCAGCTGGATGGGCTGTCGAACGCGAAACGCCGGGCCACGCGACGCACACCTGACGAGTCGATCGTGACGAACCCATCACCGCATCGTGACACAACGGTGAAGCGGTGTTGTGAGCGAACGCGGGCGGGTTCCAGCTGTGTGCGATGCCAGCCGATCACCGACGCCACGATGATGACACCGACAACGATCAGCGGTTCGGAAACACGGCCGGCCAGCAGTCCGGCGACGAGGGCTGCGGCGGCGCCGGCCTTCAACGCGAGGAGGATCAGAGCGGAAGATGTCGCCCGGGGAGTCAAGGGTGTGCTGTGCATGGCGTTCACATTCATATAGACGTTTCTGGGGGCCGTTTGGATTCACTTTCGGCGAGATTTCTCGAAACTGCACTATTCGTCACACAATCGGAATAGAGCGCTCGTGGCGTCGAAAATCAGATACCCGGTCGGCGGTGGGCCCAGGGCTTGGCAACTTCGAGCTGTGCGGCCACCCTGAACAAGAGATCCTCACGGCCGTAAGCCGCCACCAGCTGCACGCCGACGGGTAGACCCGAGTCCGTCCAGTGCATCGGGAGGCTGATTGCCGGCTGTCCGCTGGAGTTGAACGCGGGTGTAAATGGCACGTATGCGGCTGCCCTGACCATCGGCGTCATGGGCGCAGATTCGTCGTTGGCGAAGGTTCCGAGCGCGGCAGGTGGCTCGGCGAGCGTTGGTGTGAGCAACAGATCCCATCCGTCCGCCCACCATTGTTGGACGGCTCGGCGGAACTCGACCGTGGCTGCCAGCGCAAGTGCGTAGTCGATGGCGTTGACGTTGCGTGCAAAGGCCACCTGGGCGCGGTTGACGGGTTCGACGTCGTCGTCGGTCAGCGGCCGGCCGAGCTGCGACTCGATCCGATGCACGGTGACGCCCATGTTGGTGCTCCAGAGCGCAGAGAAGCGTCGTGCGAAGTCGCGGCTCGCCAAGGCGGCGGGAAAGCCGTGCTCCACGTGATGCCCAAGCGATTCGAGCAGCGCCGCGGCAGCGACGACAGCTTCACGGCACTCGTCGTGCAGCTCAGCGCCCAACGGGTGGGCGTCGAGCAGGCCGATTCGCAATCGCCCCGGTTCCGCGCCGAGCTCGGCGACATACGGTCGTTGCGGCGCTGGTGCGATCACGGTGTCACCAATCCCTGGACCGCGCACCGCGTCGAGCAGGGCGGCGGTGTCGCGGACGGAGCGGCTGACGCACAGTTCGACGCCGAGATTGCTCTCGTCTCGAAACGGGCCGAGCGTGATCCGGCCCTGTGAGGGCTTCAGGCCGACCAGGCCGCAGCACGAGGCGGGTATGCGGATCGATCCGCCGCCGTCGCTGGCATGGGCGAACGGCACCATGCCGGCGGCCACCGCGGCGGCTGATCCACCGCTGGAACCGCCAGGAGAATGCTCGAGGTTCCACGGATTGCGTGTCGCTCCCCAGGCCAGCGGCTCGGTGGTTGGAAGGCTGCCGAACTCAGGGCTGTTCGTGCGACCGGCGATGTTCAGCCCGGCCAGCCGCAGGCGGGTCACCAGCGTCGTGTCGGCCACCGAGATCGGCATCGCGCCCTTCAGACCCTGGCACCCGTTGGTCAGCGGTTGCCCCGCATAGTGCGCCCACAGGTCCTTCAGCAGAAACGGCACACCGCGAAATGGGCCATCCGGGAGATGGGTTGCCGCTTCGCGGGCTTCGTCGAACCAGCGAATGATCACCGCATTGAGCGCCGGATCGATCGACTCGATCCGCTCGATCGCCGCCTCGATCAACTCCGTCGCCGACACGTCGCCACGGCCAATCAGTGCAGCCTGGTCGACCGCGTCCATCCATCTCGTCTGTGTCGCGAGTGAACTCATTTCGGCCAGAGAACCCATAGGGCCTTGTGTAGCACGTGGAATTAGGGTGGCGATTCGTCGTGTCCACTTCGCAAGCAAACCCCTCGCCGTTGACCACTCGACAGGTTTGGCAATCGGTGCCGGTTCGGCGTTTGCTGATCTGCAACGGCATTCTCTACTCGGGCATCGCCCTCCAGGCCACGGCGTTGTTGAAGCAGGCGTACGACATCACCGGGCGCACGTCGGACCTCGGCTGGATGGGTCTCGCCGAATTCCTTCCCATTATCTTGCTCGTGCTCGTCACCGGTTCGGTAGCGGACCATTTCAACCGCAAGGCAATCGCGCTGGTCACCGTCGGCGCCGAGGTGGTGACCTCGGCCGCGCTGATGTTCTACGCGCTCACCAAACCGACGTCCGTCGTTCCCCTGTTCGGAATCGCGTTCGCGTTCGGAATTGCTCGCGCCTTCCAGGCGCCGGCGATGCGATCGATGCCGCCGATGGTTGCTCCTGTCGGTGCGCTTCCCAAGGTGATCGCCCTGTATTCGGCGGTATGGACGGGGGCGATCATCGTCGGTCCGGCGATTGGAGGCTTCCTGTACGCGGTCGATCCATGGGTGGCCTACCTGGGCGCGACAGTGTTGATCTTCGGCAGCGCCATGGTGTTGTCGGTGCAAACCTTTGTACGCGAGCCGCTGCCGCCGAACCCCGACACCCGGCCGACGCTGCGTTCCGCGATGGAGGGTCTGGTGTTCATTCGCCGAACCCCCGTGCTGCTGGCAGCCATCGCGCTCGACTTGTTCGCAGTCTTGTTCGGAGGGGCAGTGGCGTTGATTCCCGTGATCGCCAAGGACCGGCTCGGCGTCGGCGACGTTGCCTATGGATGGTTGCGGGCCGCTCCTGGCTTCGGAGCCGCGGCGATGGCATTGGTGATGGCGGCGCGGCCGGTGCGGCGACACGTCGGCAAGACCTTGCTGACGGTGGTCGCGGTGTTCGGCATTGGCACGGTCGTCCTCGGCATCACCCGCAACTACCTCGTGGCCTTCCTCGCCCTCGTCGTGCTGTCGGCGGCCGACATGGTCAGCGTGTTCATTCGCGGCTCACTGGTTCCACTGGTGACGCCCGACGAGAAGCGCGGCAGGGTTCTGGCCGTGGAGTCGGTCTTCATCGGCGCGTCGAATGAATTGGGAGCGTTCGAGAGCGGCATGGTTGCACAGGCCATCGGCACGTCGGCCACCGTCATTGGTGGTGGTGTTGCGACGATCGCGGTCGTCGGCATCTGGTGGTTTGCGTTTCCATCGTTGCGGTTGATCGACCGCTTTGAAGAACTCGATCGCGACTCGACTGACTCGTCGTGATGGTGGTGACTCGACCGAGTCACGGTGAAGCTCATCAACCAGGCGCAGCGTTGCTGATGTCGCCCGGAAGTTCACCGAACGTTGTCAGCACCGACCGGATCGCTGCATTGTCGACTCCGGCGATCAAGGGTGTTGCCGCGGAACTGGTGATGTTCCAGACCCACAAGTCGCTCGGCCCGGCGCATCCGGTGGCCCGGACCGACAGCACCAGTTGCTGGGCGTCGAGCCAGCCAACCGGTTCGGTCGACATCGCCGCGAAGGCTGCCGGCTGATCGATCACGACGCCCGCGTTGGACATCTGTGTGCGTGTGAGCCCGCTGCACGCACCGAGTCGCCAGGCGATCGCTGCATTCGCCATCGTGCCAACGGTCAGCTTGGCAATCGGTTCGATGACCTGGGTGATGTCGGTCAAGGCGAGCGCTGGCAGATCGAGGGCATGAACGTGGAAGGTGCCGTTGCGGTGATCGTGCACGAAGTAGACGCGCGCTCCCGACGGGTCTGGGCCGATCTCGGTGATGACCGTGGTTGGTTGATCGAGTTGGGCGATCAATTGCGGGTTGTCGCCGCGATTGCTGGCGACGAACAGTCCCGCTGTGCCGTCCGCGGCTTGACCGGCGGCGAAGATGTTCTTTCCGGCCGGATGGTAGACGGCCACGTCGGTGCGTTCGAGAAAGCTGATGTCAGTGCGGGTCTCAGGTTGGCCGGCCGTGCGCCACAACAGGTGGTTGTCGGCAACTGCCGGAGCAATCAGCGCCTTGCCAGTGGGGTACGACCATGACACCCGAGTGTTGGTCGAGAAGTATCCCGATGGCAGGGCCTGCGTGCCGTCGAAGACCGTCACCGAGTTCAGCAGCACTCGGTCGCCGGTCGGTGACCACCGGAGCGGACCGACGTTGTCGAGCGTGAGCTCCGTCAAGCAACTGGAGATGCCGGTTCCCGGTCCTGCGGTGTACAGGCGGGTGCCGATCTCGAACGTAACCTCAGCGACTTGGGCGGGTGCCGAGAACACACAGGCGCCGGCGGGCAGCGCGATCGTGCTCGTCGCCACCTGCGGCTCGACGGAGATGGCGACGGTGGTGATGGGGACCGGCGGCACTGTGTTGCTCGGGGTGCCGAGCGGGGGCAGGGTTTGCGTCGTGCTGGAACCCTCGTCGACGCTGCATCCTGCTGCCAGCATCGTGATGCCAATGGCGACGCACCCCAAGCGCTTCATTACACGCAACGGTAGATCCATCATGACAGGCTGGCGAACGATGCCTGCCCTGCGGAACGCGATCGTCGCCTGCGTGTTGACCGCTGGGTGCTCGGTCGGCAGCGATGCGACGGAGACCAGCGTTGCCACATCGCAGCCGACCGTGACGTTTGCGGAGATGGTTGCGCCGTCGTCGACCGTTCCGGAGACGACGGCAGCGGCGACGACCACAACCATGCCCCGGCCGTTGCGCTACGTGTTTCCGTTCGCCGGAACGAAGGTCAGCTACGGACGCCGTCACCACGACTACCCGGCCACAGACGTCTTCGGATGTGGCGCCAACGTCGTCGCTCCGATCGGCGGCACGATCGAGCAGACGCGGATCATTGATCCGTGGGTGGCGCGAACAAACGACCCGGCCACCCGCGGAGGGAAGTACGTGTCGATGCTCGGCGATGACGGCGTGCGCTACTACTTCGCCCATCTTGAATCCGTCGACGTACGGCCTGGCGATGTGGTCGACGGTGGCACGTCGCTGGGTGTCATGGGCCAGACGGGCAACGCCCAGAAGTCGGTCTGCCATACCCACTTCGGCATCTCCTGGCCCTGCGATGGCATCGAATGGGAGGTCCGGCGCGGCGAAGTCTGGCCGTGGAAGTACCTCGACGCGTGGCGTGATGGCGAGCAGTTGTCGCCGGTCGACGAGGTCGCGGCCGCGGAGGCCGAGGATCCCAATGCGTGCAATCTGGCCCGCGCCGCGACCAGCGCCGCGGACGCCTGACGCCGAGTCAGGTCTTGGAGATCACGAGCCACGCAGCTGCTGGTATCAGGATCCACGCCAGCACGAGCAGCACGATCGCATAGACCGCGAAGGTGTACGAGTCGTCTTTCGGTGGACTACCGCATGCCCCGACCGTCTCGAACAGGGCTTTGATCGGTTGCTCGGTCGACAGCCGGATGCGACGGCGGGCGACACCAGCGGCGTAGAGCGCAGCCCAGGCCAGGCTGGCAAAGACCACCGCCAGGACGAGCGTAAAGACGAGCACACCGACAACGCCGCTGATCGCCCAGGCGACGACTGCCCGAATCGCGGATACGCCAGTCGACAGGATCGCGCCTCCGAGCAGGAATGTCGGCAGGCCGAGTTGATCGCCCTTGAATCCCTGCTCCACCTGCACTGCGCTGATCCGCGCCCGGCGCAGCATGATGTGCTCGCTGCTGCCCCACTCCGAGTTGGCCTCGCGGCGCTCGTAGAGCTTGCGCAGCCTGGTGACCAGCCGGTTCTGGTATCCCTTGACGATCCATCGGGTCATCTGTTGCACCGCGTAGGAGGCAAGCGGCGTCAATGGTCCGAGCCGGGGCATTTTCGGCGGGCGCACCCCGTTGCGGTCGAGGACCTCCAGCGATCGCATCGCCATGCGATGCGCCTCTTCGAACCGGTCGGGGCGCCACAGCGGTCGCACTTTGGACAGTTCCTTGACGATGTCCTGCTCGGGCTTGCCCCGCCCTGCGATCTGCTCGAGAATCGCTCCTTTCTCCTCCGGAGTATCGGCGCGCAGCACACGGAACGCGTCGATCCTGTCCAGCAGCAGGTCATCGAGTCGACGATCGGACGCATCGTCGACCTGGCCCGACTTGGTGCCCGTTCTCGGCGTTTCCGCGGGAGCCGGTGTGGCATCGCCCATCGGTGGCAGGGTAGTGCCTGGACCTGATTGCCTGGGTCACACACTGCAGACCTGCTTCAATTGCGCCGGCGGGCGACGCACGCACTCAGAAGGGGAACCACCAATGAAGAATTTTCTCAAGGAGTTCAAGGACTTTATTGCCACTGGAAACCTCGTCGAGGTGGCTGTGGCCTTCATCTTGGCTCTCGCCATCAAAGCAGTGATCGACGCGTTCATGAGCGGCATCGTGAACCCCGTGATCGGCGCCATCGTCGGCAAACCGAACCTCGACAACTTCCTGACCATCACCGTTCGCAAAGGCGAGCCTGATCAGGCGATCATCTCCGTCGGCGTCGTACTGACCCAGGTGATCTCGTTGATCATCGTCGGGCTCGTCCTCTTCCTGATGCTCAGGGCCTACAACAAGATGCGCAAGCCGGCCGAGGCGGCACCCGCCGGACCAAGCGAAGTCGAGCTCCTGACCGAGATCCGCGATACGTTGCGCGCGCGCAGCTAGGACGTTTTCAGGCGTTTTTGCCACCTGACTTGCGAAACCCGGCGGCGCTCGGTCCAATGGAAGGATGAGAGCGCGGCGCGAGGTCACCTTCAGTGTGCTCTGCATTCTGCTGGTGGCCTGCTCGGCCGCGGCGTCCGGCCCCGACGAGTCGCGCGATCCGACCGTGGATGGAGTCGGGATCCTGCCTGGTAGCAGCCCCGAGTCCGAGGTCGTCACCACCGACACCGTCTCAGCTACATCGGCGGGACCGACCACCACGCTGATACCCATGCAACAGATCGGCACGCTTGTCACCGGCAACCGGCTGCTGATGATCGGCGACTCGATCACAGCGTCCGCGGCGAAGCGCTACGGCGGTGAGCTGTGCGATGCCCTGGTGCCGCTGGGCTGGAAGGTCGAAGTGGATGCCGAGCCGAGCCGGTTCGTCGATTTCGGAAACGCGGTGCTCGACAAGCGCTTGGCGGCCAAGTGGGATGCCGCCTACGTGTTCCTGGGCACCAACTACCTCGGTGATCAAGCGGCGTATCGCCGGCAGTTGGAGAAGATCGTGCAGCGGTTGGCGCCGAGTCCGGTCTTGCTCCTGACCGTCACCGAATTCGCCGATAGCCGACGAGAGGTCAACGACGTCATCACCCTCATTGGTGCACAGTTCCCCAATGTGCGCGTGCTCAGCTGGGGTTCGATTGCGGCAGCCGACGCTGCGAAGATCCTGCGCGGCGATGGCCACCACCTGACCAACGACGGGCGAGCGGTGTTGGCGTCCACCGTGGCCGGAGTGATGGGCCAGGCGCCCGTGCCGGAAGGCGAGTGCCTCAGCACTTCGTTCAGTAACGATGCGGGTGCGAGCGTCAACGGCAGCGACACGCCGCCGCCGAAGCCGGTCGGTGTGACGACGACGTCGACCGTGAAGGCGACAACATCCACGACCAAGCCAACCGGCACGGTGGTAACGACGACACAGGCGACGGCGACGACCGTCGTGGGGCCGACAACACCGACGACTTCGGTTGCACCGACGACGATCGCACCGTCGACGACTCCGGCGCCGACCCAAACGTCGACGACGACGACAGGCGTACCAACCGACATCTAGCCCTGGTGGCTGTCGCGCGCGAGGATGTGGAAATGCGCTACAGACGACTGGGCCGTACGGCACTGCAGGTCAGCGAGCTGTGCCTGGGCACGATGAACTTCGGCCCGGAGACGTCGGAGCCTGACTCGCGGGCCATCATGGATCGGGCGCTCGAGCTCGGCATCAACTTCTTCGACACGGCAAACCGCTATGGCGGCGCCAACGGAGCCGGCACCACCGAGGAGATCATCGGGCGCTGGTTCGCGCTCGGCGGCGGCCGCCGCGAGAAGGTCGTGTTGGCCACCAAGCTGTATGGACAGATGTCTGAGTGGCCGAACGACGGCCGGCTGTCGGCGCGCCACATTCGTGCCGCATGCGACGAAAGCCTGCGTCGTATGCAGACAGACCACATCGACCTGTATCAGATGCATCACGTCGACCGAACCGCGCCATGGGACGAGATCTGGCAGGCGATGGACACGCTCGTGCAACAGGGCAAGATCATCTACGTCGGCAGCAGCAACTTCGCCGGCTGGCACATCACCCAAGCCAACGAGCGGGCCAAAGCACGCGGCTCGCTCGGCCTGGTCAGCGAGCAGAGTCACTACAACCTGCTGGTACGCACGATCGAGCTCGAAGTACTGCCGGCGTGTCGCGAATACGGTGTGGGTGTCATTCCATGGAGCCCGCTCTCGGGTGGCCTGCTGGGCGGCGTGTTGAGCAACGAGACCACCTCGCGCCGGCAGTCTCCGTTGGCCCTCAAACGGATCGACAAGCTGCGGCCGCAGCTGGAGAAGTGGGAGGCACTGTGCGCCGAGTTGGGCGAGCAGCCCGCTGCCGTCGCACTCGCATGGCTGCTTCATCAAGACGGCGTCACCTGCCCGATCATCGGCCCGCGAACCATCGATCAATTCGAAGGGGTGTCGCTGCGTGCCTTGGATGTGTCGCTCGACGAGACCACGCTGGCCACCATCGACTCGATTCTCCCCGGTCCCGGCGGCACCGCGCCCGAGGCGTACGCTTGGTAGGCCCGAGTTACGGGGCGAGGGCACGTAGCGGGGCGACGGGAACGTTGCGCAGCACTCCGTAGACGATGATCAGCGCGGGCAACACGATCACCAACCAACGGCCGGCCCGTGGCGGCATCCCGAACGCCGGTCGGCCCCACGACACCCTCAGCCATGCCATCCACGCCACAACGATTGCCACCAGGGCGAGGGGCGTGAAGATGTTGTAGCCGAACGCCGAGCCGATGTGGCCGTGCAACAGCTCATATGTGCCGCGGGTGAGCCCGCAGCCGGGACACCACAGGCCGGTCATCTGGTGGAACACACAGGCCGGATACCGGGAGCCGGCGGCGCCAGGATCGTTCGTGGCCACGAAGGCGGCCGAGGCGGCGAGGGCGCAGCCACCGGCGATTGGCGCTGCCCGACGGGCAAAGCCGCCCTGCGTTGACGCCGCCAGACCGAGTTCCATCGACCCATCGTACGACGCATGGCGTTGCGGACTCGCCGTTTCCCCGCCACGATGGACGGCCATGTTGCAGGTCCAGGCGCTCTCGGTCGAAGTTGGCGGTCGGCAGATCATCAGCGGCGCCTCGTTCACCGTCATGCCCCGCGACAAGGTGGGCCTCGTCGGGCGCAACGGTGCGGGCAAGACCACCCTGTTCCGAGTGCTCGGCGGAGCGCTGGAACACACCGGTGGCAAGGTCCTGCGCAAGGGCGGATTCGGCTATCTGCCGCAGGATCCGCGCATCGCCGGTGTGCTCGATGGGCGCACGGCCATCACTCATGTGCTCAGCGGTCGCGGCATCGACGAGGAACTGATCCGCCTCGAGAAGTTGCGCCTCACGATGGAGGAGGACGCCAGCGAACGCAACGTCAGCCGCTACAGCAAGGCCCAGGACGAGTTCGCTACATCCGGTGGCTACGGCGCTGAAAGCGAAGCCAGGTCGATGGCGGCCGGGTTGGGACTCGGGGGCGATCGACTCGAACTTCCGATCGGCGTGCTCAGTGGTGGTGAAAGGAGACGCGTGGAACTGGCGCGCATCCTGTTCGCCGGCTCAGATGTGTTGTTGCTCGACGAGCCGACCAACCACCTCGACATCGATGCCAAGACGTGGCTCCTGCAGTTCCTGCGTACCTACCGGGGTGCGTTGTTGGTGATCAGCCACGACCTCGATCTGCTCGACGAGGCGATCACGCGTGTCTTGCATCTCGATCGACCTGCAGAAGACGCGGTTGGCGAGATCGTCGAGTACAAGGGCACCTACAGCCAGTATCGGGCTGCGCGGGCGCACGACGAGGAGCGGCTGGCCAAGAAGGCGGCCCTCCAGACCAAGGAGATCGTTCGCCTGCAGACGTTGGTCGATCGGTTCGGTGCCAAGGCCAGCAAAGCAGCGATGGCACACAGCAAGGAGAAGCACATCATTCGCCTCGAGGCGCAACGTGTGCACGTCAGCAAGGGCGATCGCACGTTGCGTGTGAAGTTCCCCGATCCGCCTTCCAGCGGTGCGACAGTCATCACCGCCCACCGAATGTCGAAGTCGTATGGCGGTCCGCCGGTGTTCGACAACGTGTCGTTCGATGTCGGTCGCGGCGACCGCCTGTTGGTGCTCGGACTCAACGGTGCCGGCAAGACAAGCCTGCTGCGGATCCTTGCGGGTGAGACCAGCGCCAACTCCGGGGTATTCAGCTTCGGGCACAACGTCAACGTCGGTTACTACGCGCAGGAGCACGACAACTTGCAGAGCGACGCCTCGTTGCTCGACAACATCCGCGCCGCCGTGCCCAACAACATCGTGCTGACCGAGACGCAACTTCGCGGCATGCTCGGCATGATGGGCCTCAGCGGAGAGAAGGTCTACCAGGAGAGTGGCACGTTGTCGGGCGGCGAGAAGACCAAGCTGGCCCTGGCGATGTTGATGGTCGGGCGCAACAACCTGTTGTTGCTCGACGAGCCGACCAACAACCTCGACCCGCCCAGCCGACAGTCGGTCACCGACTCCCTGAATGCGTGGAAAGGAACGATCGTGTTCGTCAGCCACGACACCGAGTTCGTCGAACAGCTTCACCCGACGAAGGTCATGCTGATGCCCGATGGCGAGGTCGACTACTTCAACAAGGACTGGCTCGAACTCGTCTCGCTGGCGTAGCCAACTCAACCAATGGTGAGTTGAGCAGCAAGGTGAGCCAAGGGGGCGTGATCAGTGCGTCTGATGACTGGCGCCCCGATGCGGGGCCGGAGTCGTCAAGCGCACCTGCGTGATCAGTGCGTCTGATGACTGGCGCCCCGATGCGGGGCCGGAGTCGTCAAACGCTGCGTCGAAGTAGCGGCTCAGCTCACACTGACCGGGGTGCCGCCGAACGGCTTGTTGACGAGCTCGAAGAAGTCGTTGCCCTTGTCGTCGACCACGATGAACGCCGGGAAATCGCGGACCTCGATCTTCCAGATCGCTTCCATCCCCAGCTCGGCATACTCGAGCACGTCGACCTTGGTGATGCAGTCCTGTGCAAGCCGTGCCGCAGGTCCGCCGATCGAGCCGAGGTAGAACCCACCGTACGTCTTGCAGGCATCGGTGACCTGAGAGCTGCGGTTGCCCTTGGCGAGCATCACGAAACTGCCCCCCGCGGCTTGGAATTCGCCGACATAGCTGTCCATGCGCCCGGCCGTGGTCGGGCCGAACGATCCGCTCGCCATCCCAGCCGGTGTCTTGGCAGGCCCTGCGTAGTACACGCAGTAGTCGCGCATGTACTGCGGCATGCCCAGGCCCTCGTCGAGACGTTCCTTCAATTTTGCGTGGGCGATGTCGCGCGCAACGACCATTGGTCCGGTCAGCATGACGCGAGTCTTCACCGGGTACCGACTCAACTCGGCACGGATCTCTTCCATCGGCCGGTTGAGATCGATGGCGACCGCTTCGCCGTCGAGATGTTCGTCGACAACATCGGGCAGGAAACGCGCTGGATCGGTTTCGAGCTGTTCGAGGAAGACGCCGTCGCGAGTGATCTTGCCGAGGGCCTGACGATCGGCGCTGCACGACACAGCCATCGCCACCGGGCAGCTGGCCCCGTGCCGCGGCAGGCGCACGATGCGCACGTCGTGGCAGAAGTACTTGCCACCGAACTGGGCACCGATGCCGGTCTGCTGGCTGAGTGACAGCACCTTGGCCTCGAGATCGAGGTCGCGGAAGGCGTGGCCCGCGATGGAGCCGCTGGTTGGCAACCCGTCGAGGTAGTGCGTGCTGGCGAGCTTGGCGGTCTCGACCGCAAACTCGGCGGACGTGCCGCCTATGACGACGGCGAGATGGTAGGGAGGGCAAGCGGCGGTGCCAAGCGTCTTCATCTTGTCGAACAGCCACGGCAGCAAGGTCTTCTCGTTGAGCAGCGCTTTGGTCTCCTGAAACAGGTAGCTCTTGTTCGCGCTGCCGCCGCCCTTGGCGATGAACAGGAACTTGTAGCTATCGCCATCGACGGCGGCGATCTTGATCTCGGCGGGCAGGTTGTTGTCGGTGTTCTGCTCGTCGTACATCGTCAGCGGCGCCATTTGGCTGTATCGCAGGTTGGAGGTGAGGTACGTGTTGTACACGCCGCGCGCGATGGCCGCCTCGTCGCCGCCACCCGTCAACACGAACTGGCCCTTCTTGGCCTTGATGATCGCCGTCCCCGTGTCTTGGCACATCGGCAGCACCCCACCGGCGGCGATGTTGGCATTCTTCAGCAAGTCGAGGGCGACGAAGTGGTCGTTGTCGCTGGCCTCCGGGTCGTCGAGGATGTTGCGAAGCTGCTGCAAATGCGCCGGTCGCAGCTGATGGGCAATGTCGCGCATCGCCGTCGCGGTGAGCAGGGTCAGCGCCTCGGGTGCGACACGCAGGAACGTGCCGGCGGGGGTGTCGATGGTCGAGACACCGTCGGTGGTCAACAGCCTGTAGTCGGTGTTGTCAGGCCCGAGAGCAAGCAGCTCGGTGAAGGCGAACTCTGGCATGCCATCCAGGTTACGACCGGCCCGGGCTCAGCGGCCGCGGATCACCATGTGCCACCACAGTGAGAGCAGTTGCCGGGCGCTGCGGGCGATCGCCGGGACACGAAAGAACTGCGACTTGCCGGAAGGACGGAAGTAGTGGTGCACAGGTATCTCGACGAAGCGGGCGCCTGCGCGGTGAAAGGAACGCATCATCTCGACGCAGATCACCCCTGTGGTCGACGTCAGCGGGCGGTCGATGATCAGCTGTCGGCGAAACATCCGGAAGTCGCAGTCCGTGTCGCGCACCTTGAGATTGAACAGCCTCTTCACGACGTGGTGGTAGCACCGGCCGATCACCTTGCGATGCCATGAGTCGCCTCGGCCGATCTTGTAGCCCTGCACGACGTCGATGTCGTCGGTGGCGAGTGGCACCAGCAGGGCTGCTTCGGTCGCGTCGTACTGAGCGTCTCCGTCGGTGTAGAAGATCCACTCGTTCTGTGCAGCGGTGAAGCCGCTCACCAGCGCTTTGCCGTAGCCACCGTTGGTCTCGTGGTGGATCACTCGTAGCCAGCGGCGGTCGATGGTCAAGCCGTCGAGTACTCGGCGCGAGCCGTCGGCCGAACCATCGTTGACGACGATCACTTCGACGTCGCGGATCAGCGGTGACAACGCATCGTGGACGTCGTCGACCAAACCGCCGATGGTTGTCTCGTCGTTGTAGCAGGGGAACACCGCCGAGACGCTGGCGACCGCTGTCACAGGCGTAACCCGGCCAAGGCCCCGCACACACGGTCGACTTCGGACTCGGTCATCTCCGGAAAGCATGGCACGCTGATGCACTCCGCCGCCCATGCCTCGGCCTCGGGGCACGAGGCATGATCCAGATCGCGGTACGCCGGCTGCTGCGTGATGGCCAAGGGATAGTGCACCGCGGTGGCGACGCCTTCGGCCTCCAACGCCGCGCGCGTACGGGTGCGATCTGCACTGCGAAACACGGCGAGATGGTAGGCGTGGTGTGGGTCGTCGGACTGCCATCGCAGCGTGGGCGCGGCCTGCCGATATCGTCCGACGATCGCCCGCCTTCGCTCGACATCGATTGCCAGTTCGCTGAGAGCAAGTCGCAACCATGCTGCCTCGATCTCCGACATCCTGAAGTTCTGGGAAACGAGTTCGTGCACGTACTGAGCGGTCATGCCGTGGACGCGCAATGTGCGAACTCGTTCGGCGAGGTCCCCGTGATTGGTGACGACCGCGCCGCCGTCACCGATTCCACCGAGGTTCTTGGTCGGGTAGAAGCTGTACGCCGTCGCTGCTGAGCGGCCGGGGTCGCGCAGGGCTCCGTGGGCTTGGGCCGCGTCCTCGATCACCAGCAGATCGCTGTCGGGCAATTCGGCCGGGTAACCGTAGAGGTGGACGACAATCACCGCTCTGGTTCGAGATGTGCGCCCCGCTTCGACACTTTCGGACGTGATGCAAGCGGTGCGCGGGTCGACCTCGATCGCGCGTGGAACGGCGCCGACAGCTGCGACGGCCGAGGCCGTGGGTACGGCCGTGAATGCCGGCACCAGCACTTCGTCGCCGAAACTGACACCTGCAGCCGAAAGGGCGAGTTGGAGAGCGCCGGCACCCGACGACACGGCAACGCAGTGCCGGGCCGCGAGCCACGCTGCAAATTCGGATTCGAACGCAGACAACTCAGCCCCGAGAAGGAAACTGCCGCTCGCCGCGATTCGTTCTGCAGCTTTCGCGAACGTCGAGGCAAACCGCTGCCCGCGCCGACTCAGGTCGACGACAGGTACCACGGGTGACCACGATAGAACGTCGTGGTCTGGCGAAGCCCGATGTCGAGCGCGGTCGTCGCCTTCCAGCCCAGTACTTCGGCGATGGTGGTGCCGTCGGTGTGGAACGAACCGATGTCGATTCGCTGGTGATCCTGCGGCCACGGCACGAGTCGCAGCCCGCCGGTGCTGTCGGCTGCCTCGATCACCGCCGACGCGATTTCGGCCAACGAATGATCGATGACATGACCGACGTTGAAGACCCGACCGATCGCTTCGGGTGCCGTCGCGGCCAGCAGCGCGTCGACGACGTCGTCGACGTATACGCAGTCGCGACGTTGCGCGCCGTCGCCGAAGATGCCGATCTCGTCACCCAACAAAGCCTTGCGGATGAAGACGGGCAGGAAGCCCAACTCGTCGCTCGTCAATCTCTGGCGCGGGCCGTACACGTTGGTCAGGCGCAGGCTCGTGGTCGGCATGTCATAGGCCGTGTGGTAGACGAGATGCAGCTGTTCACCCGCCAGTTTGGAGACGCCATTGACGTCCATCGGGCTGGTCGGGTGCAGCTCGTCGACCGGCGAGCGAAGCGGCCGCCCGTAGACCTGGCGCGTCGATGTGTGCACGACTCGCGCGGTCGGGTTGACCCTGCGGAGGATCTCCAGGAACGACGCATGGGTGACTGCGTTGACGTGGAGATCGAGTAGCGGCTCTCGCATCGAGGCGAGATGGCTGACCTGGCCGGCAAGGTTGAAGATGATGTCGGCGCCGGCGACAGCGTCGGCCACCACGGCGTCGCCGATCTCCGCCTCGAGTATGTCGACATCGAGCCCGTCGACGTTGCGGCGACTGCCGCCATGACCATCGACCAACGCGTCGATGATCCGCACCGTGGCTCCCCGCCGAACAAGTTCGTGACTGACATTTGAGCCGATGAAGCCGAGACCGCCGGTGACCACGCAGACGGTGGAGGACAGGTCGGTGCTGAACGCCATCTCCTGATGTTAGAGATCCTGCATGCAAGGATCGGTGGCATGGACGACGACGAGTACCAACGAATGGTCGCTGCCGGCGAGCGGCATTGGTGGTATCGCTCGGCTCGCGCGTTGCTGGAATCGCTGATCGCACCGCATCTTTCGCCGGTTCAGGCGAGTTCGATGTATCTCGACGCCGGCGGTGGATCGGGGGCCACGGGCTCGTGGCTGGCTGATCGGGCGACGACCGTGCTCGACGATTTCGAGCCCGTTGCACTGCAGGCTGCGGTCAGCGACCACGCCGGTTATCGAGGGGTTCAGGCCGACATCAATCACGTGCCGCACCGTGCGGACGCGTTCGACGCGGTGCTGTGCGTCACCGCTCTGTGCCATCGGATGAACCCTGATCCACAGATGATCGTCGACGAATTTGCCCGCGTCACCCGGCCCGGCGGTCTCGTCTGTCTGATGGAGCCCGGCGGAAAGCGGTTGTGGCGTGGACACGACGATGTCACCCACACGGGGCGTCGATTCAGTCTCGCCGAGATGCGCGCGATGGTGCGCAGCGCCGGGCTTGATCTTGTGCGCGCCACCGGCGCCTACTCGTTTCTGGTTCCGCCCGCCGCAGTGATGGGCATCGTCGAGCGCGGCAAGCACAAGAGCGACGTTGGACGAAATGAAGGCGGCCTGGGTGGCGTGCTCGGCCAGGTTGCCCGAGCCGAGCGAGCGCTGCTGCGCAGGGTCAGCCTGCCGTTCGGGCTATCGGTTATCGCGATCGGTCGCAAGCCCGTCTGACGATCGGTCGACAGTTACAGGGTGACGCCGTAGGACTCGTCGAAGAAGGCAGCGGCGATGTAGTTGGGGTGCAGATATCCGAAGCCGCCCACGCCCCACCCCGTGCCCCAGCTGTTGCGCACGATGAATCGGCCATCGGCGCGATATCCGACGATGCAGATTGCGTGGCCGCCGCGAACCGTGTCTGGATGGAAGGTGTCGATGTTGCCGCCGTTCGACGCCGCGTTGTCCCACGAGGAGTCGACGTTGAACGCGGCGAGGATCGGGCCGGTGCCGGCAAGCCACGTCTTCCAACTCGACAGGTTCCTGTGCAGATTGAAGTAGGCCGAGACCTTCCGTTGCGCACAGCTGGCGTAGAACGCGTTCTCATTACCCGTGTACATCTTTGTCTGGATGTGGAACGGCAGCTCGTCCATCAGCGCCACACCATGTTTGCGGGCGACGTCGACGGCGGCCTTCAACGTTGTTCCGGCACCCTCGATGAAGCTTTCCGGGCGACTTGTGAGGGTGTCGGTCTCCTTGCTGGCCATCCACACATGCCGAGGCGACAGGAGTTGCGTCTTGGTGATCCTGCCCGCTTTCGTCATGTGCCAACGCACGACGCCGTCGGCGGTCGCCCAGCCGACGCACGAACCGGTGTTTTCTTGACTGTTGATCTTCCACCATGCGGCGCGCATGTCGACGGATTTCGGCAATGCCGCCGGAGCGCCGATGGAACCTGCGGCGATCGAGTCGGCGAGCTGCCAATCGTTCTCCGTGCCCTTCGACGGAACGACGTTGCAGATGAACTGGTCGAAGTTCGCTCGCTTCGCCTTGCTCGCCTTCTTTGCTGTGGCCTTCTTGGCCGGCTTCTTCTGGGCCGGACTCGCCTTGCTTGCTGACCTCGATGCCATGACCTTCTCCTTTGATGTGATGAAGGGGAGATTCTTCGGCACCAAGGTTAGATACGTGTCGCCGGTACCACGCAATGTGGTCGGGTTACCATCACGCCGTGAAATCTGCTCGCCGGTCGGCGCAATGGCGAACGATGCTCGGTGATGCAGTCGTCGTCGCGGTGGCCACCGTGGCCGCGGTTGCCGTTCACATGCGGCTGTGGCGCGCTGCCTGGGATGAGCCGTGGGTTCGGGGCGGCGACGCCGACTTCTACCTGATGCTCGCCCGAGGCCTGGGTGAGAACGGTAGCTACCTCCACAACCCCAACCTCGGCTGGCCGTTCGGCCAACATCTCGCAGACCTTCCCCATGGTGCCGACAACCTCCATCTGCTGGCGCTCCGACTGTTTGCCGTGCTCACCGGCGGCCCAGCCTCAGCGGTCAACCTGTTCTTCATCGCCACCTTCGCTGCGGTCGCGTTCGTCTCGCATCTGGTGCTGCGTCGGATCGGATTCTCCCGGGTCGCGTCGGCTGCAGGTGCGTTCGTGTACGCGTTCACGCCGTACCACTTCCTGCGCGGCACCGGGCACTTGCTGCTGAGCGGATACGAGTTGGTGCCCATCGGGGTGCTGATCGCGTTGGCAATGTTCGACGAGCCGCTTCCGCTGCTGCGATCCGACGGCCGGCGCGGTCTCGACCTCCGGTCGCGCAGAACATGGCTTGTGGTCATCGCCGCGATCGCGCTGGCTTCGACCGGTCCGTACTACTTCGTGTTCTCGATGATGCTGATCTGTCTGGCGGCCGGCTATCACGCACTGAATGGCCGGGTGTGGAGACCCCTCGGCTCTGCGGCGATGATCGTGGCGGTCAGTTTCGTCGCGTTCCTCGTCAACGTGAGTCCGACCTTGTTGAACTACCTCAGACATGGGGCCAACACTGCGGTCGCCCATCGATCACCGTTCGAGACGCAGTTGTACGGCCTGAAGATCTACCAACTGTTCGTCCCCCGCGAGGGGCATCGAATCGACGTGCTGCAACGCGGCAGCACGAGGGTGCTGGGAAGAAACGTCCTCTTCCATTCGGAATCGGGTCAACAACTCGGATTGCTCGCGGCGGTGTCGCTCGGTGTGATCCTCGTCGTTGGCATTGGACGCCTGGCGAGCCGTCGGCCGGACGCGGTTGGCGACGGCAGCGCGAATGAGTTGCTCGTCGGCCGACTCGCGCTCTTCTCGATCGTCTGCATGCTCGTCGGTGCGTCCGGGGGGTTCTCGTTTGTCCTGTCGGCGGCCGGTCTGCGAGAGATTCGGGCATGGAACCGCATCTCGGTGGTCATTGCCTGGTTCGCGGTGATCGGGCTCGTGATGGCGCTGGACCGAGGCAGTTCCTGGCTGCAGCGCCGATGGGCCTCGCGACCCCGACGGGCCCGGCTGACACCCGTCGCGCTCGCGGCGCTCGTCGTCGTGATCGCCTTTGTCGACCAAGGCGGCAAGGACACCCCGCCCTACGAGGCGATCCACGCCCAATACACGATCGACAGCACCTTCTTCGCGACGGTACGCGACCGGCTTGGCGCGGGCGCGGCCGTCTTCAACCTCCCGTATCAGCCGTTCCCGGAGGCACCACCGCGGCGCGGGGTCGGCGAGTTCGAACTCGCTGCCGGCTACATCTTCGAACCCAGCCTCAACTGGAGCTTCGGCTACATGCGCGGGCGCGAGCCCGACTATCCGAAGGTCCTCGAAACGCAACCGACGACGGAATGGATGACCTCGGTTGCATCGATCGGGTTCACAGGCATTGTCGTGGACCGTGCCGGCTACACGGTCGAGGAGTGGGGCGTCGAGGAGTCCGAGATCGCCGCGTTGGCCGGTCCGGCGACGTTGAGCGCTGACGGCCGCTACAGCTTCTTCGACCTGCGCGCGTTTGCGGCCGATGTGCGCACGCAACTCGGCGACGCCGGCATCAAGACGAGAGCCGCCGAGGCACTGGCGTTGCAGGCACCACCGGATCCTGTGGTTCTGTTGTCGCCCGTCGATCTGTTGGAGTCGACAACCCCGTAGGACGGTGCGCCTATCTACTCCGATGGATGACCTTTCAACCGCTTCGGCGCCGCGGTGGACGGGTCCAGTGGCCACTGATGTTTTGGATACCTTCCGGCAAGTTCTTTGCGGACCATCGCCCACGAACCAGACCAGAATCCGGGAAGGTCGTTGGTGATCTGGATGGGTCGATCTGCCGGCGAGAGCAGCTCGATGGTCAGCGGTATGTCGTCGGCGATCGTCGGGTGAGTCAGCGTGCCGAACATGTCTTGCACGCGCACGGACACCGTCGGATTGTCGCGTTGATAGTCGATCTCGACAGTGCGGCCGGCCGCAGTCAGCAGCGTGGGTGGCACCGAAGTCGCCAGATGGGTTTGCTGGTCCCACGACAGCATGGTGGTCAGCACCATCTCGAGGTCGATGGCGACGAGGTCGGAACGGTTCGTCGCCCGTTGCAGGAAGGGCCCCAGCCAGTCGGCCAAGGTGACGAGCAGCGTCCTGTCGTCGACCGCCGGCCAGTCATCGCCGAGGTGAACAGCGGCGAAGGCGAGCCGCTGCCGAAGTTGCTGGGCACTGTTCGACCAGTTCAAAAGGGCCAGGCGCGTGGCCCGCACTCGCTCGAGGAGAGCCGCAACTGTCTCGTCACCGGGCAGCGGTGGCCGGTACTGCTCATCGAGCAACATCGACCCAAGTCGAACCGTCTCATACGACACCAGGTCGTCGTGCTGCTTGTCCCACGTGACGACCTGCTGCCGCTCGACATCGTCACCCAGTGAGGCGATCAATTCCGTGGCCTCGATGCCCGCGCCGATGCGGACGCGAGCGCTGCTGCGATTGCCGTCGAGATCGGCAGCCACGATGAATCGTTCGTCCGCCAACGAGTCGGCGGCGGCTACCCAAGCCCCGGTACCGGTACGCATCTGGAACTGCCCCGGTTGCCGGCGGCGCACGGCGATGCGGTCGGGAAAGGCGAGCGCGATGGTTGAACCGGTGTGCTCTGCGGCGATGTCGTCGAAGTCGACGTGCACGCTGCTGCGGCGGGCGATGTCGACGGCGCGATCGCGGATGCGGGCGACGTCGCGGCGATCAGCGCGCTCGTGGTGATCGTGTCCACACACGACTCGCACCCGAATAGCAAGATCTGCGGGCAACTCGTCGGATCTGCCGCGCAGCACATCGCGTTCGTCGAGGATGGCTGCGATCAGGCATGCCAGGCCTTTGTCGGTGTCCGGTGACGCGACCACCATTCGCGCCAGTCGCGGGTGCAACGGGAGCGCGAGCATGGCTCGTCCCTTCGACGTGGCCCGGCCGTCGGCGTCGAGCGCGCCGAGCCGCCGCAACAGTTCGTGAGCCTGCTGCATCGCTCGCGCTGGCGGTTGATCGATGAATCGAAGGTCGCTGGGTGCGGTGCCCCACGCAGCGAGTTCCAAAGCGACACCCGCCAGATCGACCTGGGTGATCTCGGCCTCGAGGTGGGCGCGGCGCGTTGCGTGTTCGAGCTTGCTCCACAGCCGGTAGGCAACGCCGGGTTCGGTGCGTCCTGCTCGTCCGGCGCGCTGATCGGCGGATGCCCGGCTGGTGCTGATGGTGGTGAGGCGGGTCATGCCACTGCCGAGGTCGTGCCGCGGCACGCGAGCCAAGCCGGCGTCGACCACGATTCGCACGCCGCTGACGGTCAACGACGATTCGGCGATGTCGGTGCTCAACACCACGCGGCGCCGTCCGACGGGCGACGGCAGCAATGCCATGTCCTGTTCAGCCAACGACAGCGCACCCGCCAGCAGTCGCACGTCGACGTCAGCCCCGACCCTGTCGGTCAGGAACTGCTCGACCCGGCGGATCTCGCCGATACCGGGGAGGAAGACCAGCACGTCGCCCGGTTGGTCGTTGAGTGCACGTACGACCGCCTCACCTGTGGCCTGTTCGATGCGGGTGCCTTTCATCATCGGGAGCCATAGCAGTTCGACCGGAAACGAACGGCCGCCACTCTCGATCGTGGGTGCGTTGCCGAGAACGGTGGTCAGCTTGGCGACATCGGGTGTCGCCGACATCGCCAACAGCCGCAGATCGGGTCGAACCGTTTCTCTGGCATCGATGGCGAATGCCAATCCGATGTCGGTCGGCACGTTGCGTTCGTGCACCTCGTCGAAGATCACCATTCCCACACCCGGCAGTTCGGGGTCGTGCTGAAGTCGCCGGGTCAGCACGCCTTCGGTGACGACCTCGATCATCGTGTCGCGGCCGATCCGCCGCTCGTCCCGGGTCTGGTAGCCGACGAGTCCACCGACCTCGGCGCCCAGCAATGCGGCCATTCGCTGGGCAGCGGCTCGAGTCGCCAGCCGCCGTGGTTCGAGCATGACGATGCGACCGGTCAGCCAAGGCTGCTCGATCAACCACAGGGGAGCGACGGTCGTCTTGCCCGCGCCTGGTGGCGCGACGAGCAACGCGGTTCCGTGCCGCTCGAGTGCCGTTGCCAGTTCGGGCAACACTTCTACGACGGGCAGGTCGCGTGCCGCGGCGGGCAGCGCCACGTTCAGCCGAGCGCTGGTGTGCCGTGGAACGGCCCAGGGTCACCGGCAACTGGGATGGTCGGACTGATCCATGCCGTCGCCGTGGCGATCTGCTCGGCGACCGTTCGCCACTCGGCGGCGTTCCATCCCTCGGCGCAGGCTTGCAGCGTGCCATCGAGCCGGATGAACGCAAAGGCGGGCAACTGGGCTAGGTCGAGGGTGCGGACGAATGCACGATCGGGGTCGCAATACACCAGGAAATCGTCGGTCAGCGGTCCCAGGAAGGCCTTGGCCCCGTCGGCGTCGGCGGTGACGACGAAGTTGACGCGGGCGTCGGTTCCACGGAGGCTTTCGAGGATACGTGCCGCCGTCTTCAACACCCACGAACTCTCGTTGGTGTAGGGGTCGAGCACCACGCTGGCCAGGTGGAACGTGGTCAGCCATTCCTCGAGCGGCCGGGTCTCGCCGCCCAGTGAGGTCAGCTTGGTATCGAGGGACGGGTTGCTCGCCACGGCTGCAGACGGTAGCGCGCCAGCGTCGCACGCCCCAATGTGGCAGTAGCGTCGCGATTGATGCATCCGATCGAGCGGCTCCGCTATGTGGCCAGGGCGTCGGGTGGTGATCAGCGAATGCTGGTCCGCGAAACGGCCGGCGCGTTGCGCGGGCTCGGCTTCGACCCTGCTGGGCTGGTGGTCGCCTGCCGGCGCATCGTCGAGCGACACCCCTACTCGGGCCCGCTGTGGTGGCTGTGTGCGTCAGTGCTGGCCGCGCCCGACCCGTATCGATGTGCGGCTGCGTTGGCCGACGATCTCGAAGCGGATCCGACCCCCGATGTCATTGTCGAGGCACTACCCGACGATGCAACAGTCTGCGTCGTCGGCTGGCCCGACCTGATCGGCGAGGCACTGCTCCGCCGTGGCGATTCGACGGTGTTGGCGATCGACACCGACGACGACGGCATGGGCAGCGCGGCGTTCGTGCGACGATTGCAGCGCGCCGAGGTCGAGGCCGAGATCGTGCCGGCAGCGGGACTCGCGGCGGCAGTGCTCGCCAGCGATGTGGTCGTCGTCGAGGCCCTAGCCGCCAACGAGACCGAATTGCTCGCGAGCGCTGGATCGCGGGCGCTCGCGTCGGTCGGCTACTGCGCTGGGGTGCCCGTGTGGGCGGTCGTCGGCCGCGGTCGATGCCTGCCACCCGCGATGTTCGAGGCGATGGGGCAGCGCCCCGCCGACCTACGTGTGCCGTGGGAGGCGCTCGCCGAGTATGTCCCTCTGGCTCTCACCCATTGGCTCGTCGGCCCTCGCGGGGTGGTGCCGACGTGCGACGCGGTGCTGACGGCCGAATGCCCGATGTCGTACGAGTTGCTGCGCTCCAGCGCCATGTGACGACCAAGGTACTGTCGCGTCATGGCCAGCAAGCGTTCGCAGATTGTGATGTCCGACGACGAAGTGCAGGCCTACCTCGAGTCTGAGCGCGTGCTGAACGTCGCCACGATCGGCCCAACGGGTCATCCTCATCTCGTGGCGATGTGGTACGCGATGGTCGGTGGCAACGCGGTGTTCTGGACATTCAGCAAGAGCCAGAAGATCGTCAACCTTCGTCGCGATTCGAAGATGACCGGTCTGGTCGAGAGCGGCGACACATACGACCAACTTCGGGGCGTCGAGCTGCGTGGACGTGGCCTTATCGTCGACGACTACGAGGCGATCCTCGAGATCGGCAAGGCGGTCGGCGTGAAGTACAACGGTCCGTCGGCGCTGGGTGAGTCAGCCCTCCCATTTCTCGAGGCTCAGGCCGCCAAGCGCTTCGGGGTGGTCTTCGAGATCGATCACGTCGTGAGCTGGGATCACACCAAACTCGCTGGCACCTACTGACGCCAACTCATGGATCAGCGGTCTTGTTTCGGGGGATCAATGCCGAGACAAGCGGTGATTGCGGTGCGTGCTGCTTCGGCGCGGACCTCCATCACGAAGATCCGACCCATCGGCTCGCGGGCAGCGAAGCGCAGCATCGACGTGTGGTCCTCCGACATGGTCGCCGGGATCTCGTTCTCCCAAAGATCGTGCAACGCCAGTTGGCATTGCCACAGCGGTAGCCAGGCAACTTCGACCACGTGATCGGGTCGCGGCGGTCGCGGTTCGCGCTCGCCGAACAGCCAGTTGCGAAGGCCCATCTACCGATGCCCGCGCGGTGAACGCGAACCACCGGCGGCGTCGGCGAGTTGATGAGCGATTCGCTCGTGATCGCTCTCGATCAGGCCGACGGTCACTCGCAGATGAGGAGTGTCGCGACGAACCTGGAACGGCTCCCCGGGTGCCGCGCCGATACCCTTCGCGGCCAGCGTGAGGAGGGCCGAACGCTCGTCGGCGACCGTCATCCACAGATTGATGCCGTCGGTTCCGGTGGCTGCGACGTTGCGTGAGCCGAGCACGTTGGCAACGAGTTGTCGCCGCTTGACATATTCGGTTCGCGCTCTGGCGACGGCCTGGATGGTCTCGGTGTCGTCGAGCATTTCCAGCAGCACGGCCTGCAGGATGCGACTGCTCCAGCCGGGACCCAGCAGTCGACGGTTGGCCACCGAGGTCACCACGTCGCCGGCACCGCCCACTGCGGCGAGTCGAAGATCGGGTCCGTGGCTCTTCGAGTAGCTGCGGATGTGCACCGTTCGATGAGGCAGCCACGATCCGATGCTGACGAGTGCTCCGGTGGCAATGTCGCCGGAGTGGTCGTCTTCGACCACGACAGCATCCGTCGACTCGATCTCGGCCGCCAAAGCCTTCATCCGCGGACGAGTCGTCGTGACGCCGGTGGGGTTGTGCGCTCGCGGCTGAAGGAAGACCGCAACCGGCTGCAATCGCAGGGCCTCGGTGACCTGGGCGACGATGGGCCCGTGTTCGTCGACCTCCACACCGATGACATCCGCGCCGAGCTCGTCGAGCAGGTCGAGCAGCGGAGGAAACGTCGGGTGCTCGACGATCACACGATCACCGAGACGCACAACCACCTGGGCAACACGGTCGAGCGCATCCATTGCCCCGTCGACCACGGTGAGCGCCTCGGCGCGGAATGGCCAGCCATCGCGCAGCCGGGCCTCGAGGTCGGGCAGCACCGGATTGTCGAGGTAGCTGGAGGTCAACGATTGCCGGCTGACTTTGGCGACGACCGGCCCCAGATCGGGGAGCAGTGACGATGGTGGCGTGCCGGTCGAGAGGTCGAGCGCAAAGTGACCGGGCCCTTCGGTCACCCGTCGATATCGCCGAGGCGAGCCTGGACCGGTTGGCTGTCGCACGAACGTGCCCTGCCGGCCGCGCGCATCGATGGCGCCGACCGAGGTCAGCGTCTGCCATGCCTCGCTGACGGTCGTGGGCGACACACCAAGTGACCTCGAGAGTTCGCGCACTGTCGGCAGCCGCGTGCCGACTGCCAGATCGCCGCGCGTGATCATCCGTCCGACTGCGGCGGCGATACCGCGGGCGCTGCGATCCTCGATTGCCTCAGCGAACACCACGCTCATTGTTCGGTAACAATAGTCCGTTTGTGTGAGGAAGCCCCCGTTCGGCTGACGGTGTGATGATCGCAGGGGCTGCAGTTGCCGGAGAGCCCTACGAGCGGGGCCGCGACCAGCTCCGAGCGGCGATGTGGCGCGACCAGCAGCTTCAATGAACCGTTCGATCGAATCGGGCAGCTCCGAAAGGCTACGTAGAGAACCGGGGCTGCCCAGTTCGTCTTCAAATAGCGCGAGCGGCCTTTTCGTCATCCCGTCGAACAGTGAGATTCTTCGCCGTGACATGCCCGATATGGATCGGGGCCGCGGTCTGTTTCTGCGCGTGAACTGAATGTACGGTAACAATCCAGTTATTGTGCGCCCCTCAGGGTCACATTACGATCTCGGGCATGCCGAACATCGTGCGAGCAGCGCTTCTCCAAACCGACTGGGCCGGGACGAAGGAGGCGATGATCGACAAACACGAGCAGGCGGCGAACGATGCCAAAGCCGAGGGCGCACAGGTGATCTGCTTCCAGGAGCTGTTCTACGGGCCGTACTTCTGCCAGGTGCAAGACACCGAGTACTACAGCTACACCGAACTGATTCCCGATGGCCCGACGACGCAGCGATTCTGCAGCATCGCCAAAGAACTCGACATGGTGATGGTGCTACCGATGTACGAACACGAGCAGGCGGGCATGTATTACAACACCGCAGCCGTGATCGATGCCGATGGCAGCTACCTCGGCAAGTTCCGCAAGCAGCACATCCCCCAGACCAAGGGCTTCTGGGAGAAGTTCTACTTCCGTCCCGGAAATGGCGGCTACCCCATCTTCGAGACCGCCGTCGGCAAGGTCGGGGTGTACATCTGCTACGACCGTCACTTCCCGGAGGGTTGGCGGGCACTCGGGCTCAACGGCGCAGAGATCGTGTTCAATCCGTCTGCGACGCATCGCGGTCTCAGCGAGTACATCTGGCGGATCGAGCAACCCGCTGCCGCCGTCGCCAACATGTATTACGTCGGGGCGATCAACCGTGTCGGCATCGAGCCGCTCGGTGAGAACGACTTCTACGGGCAGAGCTACTTCGTCGACCCGGAGGGCAAGTTCGTCGGCGAGGTCGGCGACGCATACAA
>JANPBZ010000217.1:0-2811 GCA_031430695.1 Ilumatobacteraceae bacterium | reverse complement strand
CCTTGATGGCGACGCCATCGGCAACGAGCAGTGAGGCGTGGGTGTGCCGCAGATCGTGGAATCGGATACGCGGGACAGCACTTCGTTGGACGATTCGATCGAAGAGCTGGGTGACCGATTCAGGGTTGAGGAAGCGGCCGTGCGTGTTGCAGAACATCCAGTCGTCGGCGTCCTGTGGGAGGTACTCGTCTCGAAGGCAGCGACGCCAGCTGGCGAGGACGTCGCGTGTGTGGTGATCGAGTTCGACGGTGCGTCGGCTGGTTCGTGTCTTGACGCCGAACTCGACGGGCTTGCCGCCGACGTTCTGGAGCGAGCGTGAGATCGACAATCGCGATCTGGCGATGTCGAGGTCGGACCACTTCAGTCCGACGATCTCGCCGCGGCGCATCCCGGTGTGAGCGGCGAGGTGCAGTGCCGGGTAAAGCCGCTGTGAGGATGCGGCGGTGAGGAACTGGTGGAGTTCTTGGGCAGTCCACGATCGCGCCGCGGCCCGTGCGGGTGGTCGCCGTCGGCTGCGAACGTGACAGGCGACGTTGCGTACGATGAGCTCGCGAGCGACAGCATCGTCGAGCGCCGCTCGCACGATCATGTGGACTTCGGCGATCGTCTTTGGCGCGAGCCCGGTTCCTTCGCGACCACCGGTGGTTGCCAGCCGTTCGTAGAGGTCGTCGAGGTGATCGGCGCGCAGTCGACGCAGCGGGATATCACCGACCGCGGAGTTGATGTAGCGGTCGATGAACCACGCGTACCGGTATGCGGTAGTGGCGCGGACGTGTCGCCGCTTGTGCGGCATCCATGTACGGGTCAAGAACTCGGCAACGGTGACCGTCCCGCGTCGCGGGGCCGGTCCGGCGACGCGTTCGCTGTCGAGCCGGGCAGCGACAGTGTCGGCTTCGTCGCGGTCATGGCCGATCGGGATCTACCGGCGACGTTCTCGACCAGTCAGTGGATCGAGTCCGTCGTAGGTGACGACATAGAAGCGGGACTTGCGTTCAACGATGTAGGTCATCCACTGTCATCGACCACTTCGAGACAAACCCGAAGATCACCATCCCATCGAACTACCTCGACCGCCGGCGAATGCCCCAAGCAGGCACTTCTGGGACAGGGTCAGGGGGCGGTCATGAGGGGATGCGGTGGAGGAGGCGTACGACGCCGTTGTTGAATCGGTGTTCGTCGATGAGCTCGAGGTGGGTGCGGAAGCCCGCCGGCAGGGCCGGTTTGCCGCCTCCGACGATCATGGGCCAGACGAACAGCTGGCATTCGTCGACCAGACCTGCTGCGAAGGCCTGGGCGGCCAGGTTCGCCCCGCCGATGGTGAGGTCGCTGGTGGCTGTGGCCTTCAGTTCCTGGACGGCGGCGGGGTCGACGTCGCGTTCGAGGCGGGTGGTGGCCGTCGACACGTCGGTCAGGGTCGTGGAGTAGACGACCTTGGCCGCTGCCTGCCAAACGCTCGCGAAGTCGGCCGCCCGGTCGGACAGCTTTGCGAGGGCAGGGTTGGTTTCCCAGTGGGCCATCGTCTCGTAGAGGCGCCGTCCGTAGAGAAACGTGCCGAAGGATCTCAGCAGGGCGGTCGTGGCCGCGAACACGTCGTCGTCCGGCTCGTACAGGTCGAAGGCGCCGTACTGGTCTTCGATGTAGCCGTCGAGGGACGTGTTGGTGACGTAGACGAGCTTGGCCACGGCCCTACACCTCGACGTCGACCGCGACGGCCTGGACGTCGCGCAAGGTGGCGTCCAGCTTCTCGAACGCCTCGAGCCAGCCCTGGCTGCTCGGCCCGGCCAGGTGGGCGGGAAGCCATTGACGGATCTCGAGTCGTGTCCGTCCGCCGGGCTCGTCGTGGAACTCGATCCGGAACCTCGTCTCGAACGGCTCCAAACCCTCCTGTAACTGGCCGGAGACGTGCATGACGCCTTTGAGGAGATCGCCATCGGCAACGTCGGTCAGGTCGATGTAGACGTGGACGCGGAGGTCGGGCTCGGCGGTAGCGACCTCAGTCCACCGCTGGAAGCCACCGGGGCGTACGTCGAACTCGATCTCGCCCCGTGGCAGCGAGTTCCCGCGTGGGCCCCACCACATCGCGAGGTGGTCCGGATCGGTGAAGGCCCGGAAGACCAGCGCTCGCGGTGCGTCGAACACGCGCGAGACGGCGAGCTGTGGCGTTTCGGTGTTCATCAATGCTCCTTCTTGTCGGTGCGCTCCGCGGCCTGGACCGCCGCAAGGTGAGCGTCGAGGCGGTCGAGGGACGAGTCCCAGAAGCGCCTGAAGCGATCGATCCAGTCGGCTGCGTCACGAAGCGGGGCGGTCTCCAGGTGGCTGGCACGCCACTTGCCCGATCGCGTTCGCGAGATGAGGGCCGCGTGCTCGAGCACCTTCAGGTGTCGCGAGACGGCTGGCATCGACATCGGGAGCGGAGCGCTGAGCTCCGTGACCGTTGCGTCGCGCTCCGCCAGCTCGTCGAGGATCGCCCGACGGGTCGGGTCGGCGAGCGCCGAGAACACTGCGCTCAGTTGGTCGGTGCCTGCCATCACATCCCTCGCTTAACGAACTCGTTAAGTGTATGAGAGGGCAGCTCGATCGTCAAGCGCGGACTGCGCTGGCGAGCGCCGACGAGGCGTTGGTGAGCCTGGACAGCGACTCGACGGTGCCCCAGAACGCCGGGTCGGGGACGCGCCCCAGATGCGCCGTTCGGCTCGGTGCCGCCACGAATTTGATGATGTCGTTGGGTGCGGTTGTTCTGTGACCGCCCGACATATCATCCGACTCACCTCGGTCGTCGCATTCGCAGTCCCGATGGTTGGACCGCAGTCG
>JANPBZ010000216.1:0-24357 GCA_031430695.1 Ilumatobacteraceae bacterium | reverse complement strand
GGGCCCGACTTGGGTCGCCCCCTATACGCGACTTGTCGCTTTTTGCGTGAGAGGGGCTCGGAGATGGCGATACAGGTTGCCAACGGACCGGTTTCGTGGGGGGTCGACCTGCCCGACAAGCCGGGCGCTCCGCCGTGGCAGGAGGTCTTCGACGAGATCAGCCAGGCCGGCTACAAGCTGTGCGAGCTCGGCCCGATGGGCTACCTGCCCGACGACAACGAACGGGTGCAAATCGAACTCGCGGCGCGAGGCCTGGGCGTGGCCGGCTCGTACATCTTCGAGCCGATGCACGACCGCGATCGTCACGACGACATCAATGTCACGACCGAGCGGACGTGCGAGCGGATTGCCGCATTGGGAGGCAAGTACCTCGTGGTCATCGACATGGTCAGCGTCGAACGCGGCGCGACCGCCGGTCGCAGCGCGGTCGCCCACCGCTTGGAGGGCAACGACTACGAGGTGTTCCTGACGGGAATTCGACAGGCGACGGAAATCGCCATCAAGCATGGGCTCACCCCGGTGTTGCATCAGCATTGCGGCACCTACGTCGAGTTCGAAGACGAGGTCGAGCGGGTGCTCACAGACACGATCAACGACGGCCTGCAGCTGTGCATCGACACCGGGCACTTCGCGTATGCAGGTATCGACCCCGTGCGGTTCCTCTCCGATCACCGACAGCGCACGCCCTACCTGCATTTCAAGGACATCAATCCGATCGTGCACCAGAGAGTGCTCGGCGATGGGATTGCCTTCTTCGATGCCGTTTCGTTGGGAGTGTTCTGCCCGATTGGCCAAGGTGTGGTCGATTTCGCCGGGCTTGCCACAGCATTCCAAGACTTCCACGGCTCCGGCACGATCGAGCAGGACCGCGACTTTCGATCGACCACCACGGCGCTCGAAGACGCCAAGGCCAGCCTCGACTACTTGCGCGGCATCGGTCTGGCCGCCTG
Organism: Ilumatobacteraceae bacterium; assembly: GCA_031430695.1. Classification (GTDB taxonomy): domain Bacteria; phylum Actinomycetota; class Acidimicrobiia; order Acidimicrobiales; family Ilumatobacteraceae; genus JAENVT01. The sequence goes on along the minus strand of JANPBZ010000216.1, from coordinate 23,407 downwards.
ACCTACAGACTGCGGCGGGTGACCGCGACGCTCGACCCGCTCGCCGCAGCTGCAATCACAGCGTCGGTCACCTCGGCGACGCGCAGCCCATCGACAAATGTCGGGCCCGACAACACCTTGCCGCCCGCGAGATTGCGCAGCGTGTTGCGGGCCGCGATCGTGAACGCGTCGATGTAGCCGAGACCCTGGGCGGCCACGGTGTGAATACCGTCGGCGCCGGGGTGCGCCGGTCCGACCAGGATCGTGCGAAAGCCCTGCCGATCTTCGGCGTCAGTGCCGTCGAAGAAGTGCAGTTCGTTCGAACGTTGCCAGCTGAACGAGACCGAACCGCGCGAGCCGATCACCTTGAAGCCGAGATCACATTTGTGGCCGGTGCCCGCCCACGAGGCGAGGATGGTTCCGCTCGCGCCGCTGTCGAAGTCGGCGAGGATCTCGGTCTGGTCGTCGACGGTGACATCGACCTGATTGCCATCGGCACCTCGACGTATGGGGACGAAGGTCTGCATGCGGGCGGCGACCTGCGAGATCGGGCCCGCCAGGTACTGGAGCAGATCGATGCAATGCGAGCCGACATCACCCAGTGCGCCGGAGCCAGCCCTTGCCTTGTCGAACCGCCAACTCATCGGTACGTCGGGGTTGCTGTTGTAGTCGAGCAAGAACTGGCCTCTCGCGGTGCGCACCTGGCCGATGGCTCCCTCATCGATCAGTTGGCGAGCCATGGCGACCGCCGGCCACTGGCGGTACACGAACCCCACTTGGGTGACGCGGTCGGTTTCCGCGGCGGCCTGGCACAGCCGGTAGGCGCTGTCGCCGTCGAGCGCCAACGGCTTTTCGCACAGCACGTGCTTGCCATGAGCAAGCGCGTCGAGCGCGATGTCGACGTGGGTGTCGTTGGGAGTGCAGATGTCGACCGCGTCGACGTCGTCGGATGACGTGACCTCTTGCCAGGTGGGAACGGCGCGAGTCCAGCCCCAATCCCTCGCTGCTCGACCTGCCAGCGATGGATCGAAATCGGTGACGACGACAGTGTCGATCGGCGAAATCTCCGACCCGAACAGCATCGCCGCATTGCGGTAGGCGATGCTGTGGATCTTGCCCATGAACCCGGCGCCGATCAGGCCGATTCGTACCGCCTCCATCGCGTCCTCCCTCGTCGTCGACGGCGCAGTCTAGGCAGGCACCAGTTCGTGGGAAGATCCCGTCCATGGAACTTCGCGGACTGCTGATCGACCTCTTCGAGCGGATCGCCGAGCACGTTCACGAGGCCGTCGACGGGCTCGAACCAGAGGCCTTGACCACACCTCCGGAGCCTGGAGCCAATCCGATCGGTTGGCTCGTGTGGCACCTCACCCGAGTTCAGGATCACCACATCGCCGAGATCCTGGAGCAGGACCAGGTGTGGGCGTCGGGTGGCTGGGCAGCGCGGTTTGGTGTTGCCGCCGATCCGAACAACACCGGGTACAACCACGGATGGAAAGAGGTCATGGCGATTCGCCCGGAGAGCGCCGACACCCTCGTCGAATACTACGAGGCTGTCGCAACTCGCACCCGTGAGTTGCTCGAGCGAACTTCGCCCAAGGATCTCGACCGCATCGTCGATGAGCGCTGGGATCCGCCCGTGACGCTCGGGGTGCGCCTGGTCAGCATCGCCGACGACGACATTCAACACGCCGGCCAAGCCGTCTACGCGAGAGGCATTCTCGACCGCCGCTGAACCCGCTAGTGGAGTGTCTGGCGCCCACCCGGGGTGGCGTCAAACACTCCACTGCAGGTCGGTCGGTCGGTCGGGTGCGAGTGTCGCCGCGCCTGCTGCTGGACGCGCCCGATACCACGCAATGAGTCTCATTTCGGGGGCATGCGGATGCCGCCGTCGACGCGGATGGTCTCGGCGTTGAGGTAGCTGTTGGTGATGCATTCGATGATCACCGAGGCGAGTTCTTCCTGCGTCCCCAGGCGGTGTGGGAACAGGACGCCTTTTTCGAGGTTCGCCTTGAATGCCTCGCTGGCGTCGCCGGTGCCATAGATCGGCGTGTCGATCAGGCCGGGCGCGACGGTGTTGACGCGCACGCCGATGGCCGACAGATCGCGGGCGATGGGCAGGGTCATGCCGACGATGCCGCCCTTCGACGCCGAGTACGCCGCTTGACCGATCTGGCCGTCGAAGGCCGCGACCGAGGCGATGTTGACGATCGCCCCGCGCTCGCCGAACTCCAGCGGCTCGGTGGCGCTCATCGCTGTCGCGACGATGCGGATGCAATCGAAGGTACCCACCAGGTTGATGGCGATCACCTTCTTGAAGGCGTCGAGGTTGGCCGCCGAATCGTAGGTGCCGTCCTTGCCGACCGTGCGTTGCGCCCAGCCGATGCCGGCCGAGTTCACCAGCACGCGCACCGGGCCCATGCTCTTGGCCATCTCCACGGCGTTGACGATGTCGTCGGTGTTCGTGACGTCGACCTTGCAGTACGCCCCGCCGATCTCGTCGGCCAGCGCCGAACCCTTCTCCTCTTGCAGGTCGGCCACCAGGACCTTGGCCCCTCTCGAGGCCAGTACCCGGGCTGCCGCAGCCCCGATTCCCGATGCTCCACCTGTGACGATTGCAGTTGCGCCGTTGATGTCCATGGGGGGCGACGATAACGCCGGCCTGCACGATCACGCCCAAGCGGGAGGCGGAGATTGCGGGCGATCGGGCGCGATATCGGCCCTCCCAGGCGTATTCCCGCGCCCGACCAGCCTCGCGATGCTGATCTGATCACCGAGGTGGAGGCCGCCGGGCTGACATGGCTGCCAATAACCGCCTTGCACGGCCAGGCCGCGGCCCGCCTTCCCACGCATCATCAAGATCCCTTCGACCGCATGTTGATTGCCCAAGCACAACTCGAGAGCTGCAGCATCGTCACTCGCGATTCGGGCTTCGAGCAGTACTCGGTTGCGCTCATCGTCGCCTAGCAGCCGCAGGCCTAACGGAGTGTTACGCGCCCACCCGGGGTGGCGCGAGACACTCCTACGGACGGCTGTTACGGGTCGAAGAGGGAGCCCTGCGGCTGCTCGATCTCCGGCGCCGTGTCGGCGCGGGGCGTGAACGGGCCCTTCGACGCGGCGACCGCGAGAGCGTCGACGAGGTCGTTCATCGGGTCACCGGAATGACCCTTCACCCACCGGAACTCGGGCGAGCGGGCCAGCACCAATTCGATCAGCGGTTGCCACAGGTCGACGTTGGCCACTGGCTCCTTCTTGGCATTCCTCCATCCATTCGCCTGCCACCGCTTCCACCACTTGTCACGGAAGCAGTTCACGACGTACGTCGAATCGCTGACGATGCTGAGTTGACCATCGAGCGAGCGCAGTGCCTCGAGCACGGCCATGACTTCCATCCGCTGGTTGGTGGACTTCGCTTCTCCCCCGCTGCCGCGCAATGCACCATCGGGTGCGGTTGCCCATGCCCACCCACCCGGCCCAGGATTGCCCGCGCACGCTCCATCGGTGAACACGACGTGGGCTGCCCTGAGTGCGCTCATCGGGGCAAACTACTGTGCCGATATGCGGAAACTGGCCATCTCGGTTGTCATGGCCATCCTGGTAGCCGCCGGTGTGGTGGTGGCGCCCAGCCCGGTGGCCGCAGATCGGCTGTTCGTCTCGGTGTTCATCGACGTGCCCGGTCCAAAGGGTGGGATCGCTGTTGTCGGCGACTCGGTCATGCTCGGCTCGGCCTACGGACCGCCGTTCGAACCTGGTTGGGGTCCGTCGCTGGCCCATCTGCTCGCCGACCATGGCTGGGGTCCGGTGCGGATGGCGGCGGGCGTCGGTTTCCAGGCCGGCAGCAAAGTGCCTGCCCACCAATCGGGAGCCAACATGTCGCTGTGGCTCACCAACCAGCGGGCGAGCGGGTTCGATCCGCCGGTGATCGTCGTCAGCCTGGGGCCCAACGACATCATCGCCTGCAACGGCAACGTCGAGTGCGCTGCCGATGACATTCGTGGATTCATGGACGTCGCCGGCGCCGATCACGAGGTCTGGTGGGCGCTGCAGACTGCCAAAATCCCGACCAACCAGGAGGCCTGGAACCAGGCCTTGCAGATCGTCGCCGCGGAACGGCCGAACCTCATGCTGTGGGATTGGCCGACGATCCGGGTTGCGGCCGGCATCGGCATCTCCGCCGACAACACCCACCTGCCAGGCGCACCGCAGTACCAACAACGCAGCACCCTGATCGCCGACGACGTCACGACCCGGCTGGCGGGGTCGAGGCAGATCGGCGCAGAGGTCGCTGCGCCCCCCGGTGGCGCGTCGTACGAGTACGACCCTGTGGATCCGGTGCGAGTGGTCGACACCCGCGAAACCGGGGGACGTCTCGCCGCCGGTGGCACTCTGGTCGTCGATCTGTCACTGGCGCCAGCGGCAGTCGGTGTCGATGCGGCCGCCGCGGCCGTCAATGTCACTGCCGCCGCGCCCGGTGCGGCCGGCTTCCTCACGGTGTGGCCGTGCGGCACCGAGCAACCGTTGGCGTCAAGTGTCAACTTCCTGGCGGGCCAAGCACGCGGCGCCCAGGCAACCACGCTGCTGGGCGGGCCCGCGAAGCGCGTGTGCATCTTCAGCAATGCACCGACCGACGTCGTCGTCGACCTGCAGGGCGTGTTCGTGCCGAGGGGCGCGCTGCGATTCGCTCCCATCACTCCCGAGCGCAAACTCGATACACGCCAGACCGTCAGAGCGTCGACGAACGTGATCACGGCGCCGCCAGGTGCCGAGGCTGTCGCCGCAACACTCACGGTGACGGGTGGCAGCGACGCCGGCTTCCTGACGGCGTTTCCGTGTTCCGGCACGATTCCCGTGGCGTCGAACGTGAACTGGCAGCGCGGCGAGACCGTTGCCGGTGCGGTGTTCGTGCCCGTCGCCGCCAACGACACCTTCTGCGTGTTCACCAACTCACCTGTCGATGTGATCGTCGACATCACCGGAGTGTTCAACGCGACCAACACGCTGCGGTTCACGCCGGTGACGCCGACGCGCATGGTCGACACCAGGGTCGGCACTGGCGGGTGGCGCGGCCACCAGGGTGTCGGGCAGAGGATCGAAATCGGCGCGGCGCCCGACGCGGCCGAAGCGGTCACCGGCACGATCACCCAGATCAGCCCCGGCGTCGATGGCTACCTCACCGGCACGACGTGCGGGCAACCGCCCGGTGCGACGTCGTCGGTCAATGGCGCCCGTGGCTCGTTGATGGCCAACTCGTTGACGGTCGGGCTGTCGGCCGGAGGGAACCTGTGCATCACGTCGCTGGCCGCCGCGCACACGCTGTTCGACACCACCGGCTGGTGGATGCCCTGACGGCGCGGTTCACCACCGTCGCGCACATTACCCAGCGGTAAGCCTGCTTGACTAAGGGTCATGATCTTCGACGGCTTCGTCAACCAGCTGCCCGACTCTGACCCCGGCGAGACCCAGGAATGGCTCGACTCGCTCGACGCGGTGGTCGAGGTGCACGGCAAGACCAGGGCCCGTTTCCTGCTCTCCAAACTGCTCGACCGCGCCCGCGCCACCCAGGTCAGCTTTCCCGCCACGGTCAGCACGCCCTACGTCAATACCATCCCGCGTGAGCAGGAGCCGTGGTTCCCCGGCGACGAATACATCGAGCGTCGCATCCGGGCCTTCGTGCGCTGGAATGCGGCGGCAATGGTGGTCAGGGCCAACAAGCACGCCGATGGGATTGGCGGGCACCTGTCGACGTTTGCCAGCTCGGCCAGCCTCTACGAGATCGGTTTCAACCACTTCTTCCTCGGCAAGGACGACGGCAATCCGGGAGACCACGTCTACTTCCAGGGTCACGCGACCCCCGGTGTGTACGCGCGGGCGTTCATGGAGGGCCGCTTCACCGAGGACGACCTCGACCACTTCCGTCGCGAGATCGGCCGCGACGGCCGTGGCTTGTCGAGCTACCCGCACCCGCGGCTGATGCCCGACTTCTGGGAGTACCCCACCGTCAGTATGGGGCTCGGCCCGCTCGCCGCGCTGTATCAGGCCCGATTCAATCGGTACCTGCAGAACCGTGAGATCGACGACACCAGTCAGAGCCGGATCTGGGCCTTCCTCGGCGACGGCGAGTGCGACGAGCCGGAGTCTCTCGGCGCCCTCTCGCTTGCCAGTCGCGAGAAGCTCGACAACCTGGTGTTCGTCGTCAACTGCAACCTGCAACGGCTCGACGGTCCGGTCCGCGGCAACGGCAAGGTGATCCAGGAGCTCGAGGCAGTCTTCCGCGGAAATGGTTGGAACGTGATCAAGGTCATCCTCGGATCGAAGTGGGATGAGCTGCTGGCCAAGGACAATGACGGCGTGCTGTTGAACCAGCTCAACAACACCGTCGACGGGCAGTTCCAGCGCTACACCGTCGCGAACGGCGCATACATTCGCGACGACTTCTTCGGCCCCGATCCGCGCTTGCGGCAGCTGGTCGCCCACCTCAGCGACGAAGACCTCGTGCACCTGCCACGCGGTGGTCACGACTACCGCAAGCTGTACGCCGCGTACAAGGCAGCCACGGAGAACCTGGGCACCGGCGCGCCGACGGCCATCTTGTGCAAGACGGTGAAGGGTTGGACGCTCGGCCCCGACATCGAGGGCCGCAACGCCACCCACCAGATCAAGAAGATGACCAAGGATCAGTTGCTGGCGCTGCGCGACCGGTTGTACATGCACGACGAGATTCCCGACTCGGCGTTCGATGGCGACCTGCCGCCGTACTTCCGCCCGGCGGAGGACTCGATCGAGTACCAGTACATGATGGAGCGACGCAAGGCCCTGCGCGGGTCGATCCCGAAGCGCACCACGCGGGCGCGCCGGCCGATGCAACTCCCCGACGACAGCGCCTTCGCCGAGCTGCTGACCGGCTCGGGCACGCAGGCCGTCAGTACCACGATGGGCTTCACTCGACTGCTTCGTGGCTTGGCGCGCGACGAGAAGTTCGGCCAACGCGTCGTACCGATCATTCCCGACGAGGCGCGCACGTTCGGTATGGATTCGCTGTTCCGCGAACTGAAGATCTACGCATCGCAGGGCCAGCTGTACGAGCCTGTCGATCACGAGATGCTGTTGAGCTACGCCGAAGCGGCCAACGGCCAGATTCTCGAAGAAGGCATCACCGAGGCCGGCTCGACGGCCAGCTTCATCGCGGCCGGCACCGCGTACGCCACCCGTGGCGTTCCGATGGTGCCGTTCTACACGTTCTATTCGATGTTCGGATTCCAGCGCGTCGGCGACCTGATCTGGCAAGCGGCCGATGCCCGTACCCGAGGGTTCATGCTCGGCGCCACGGCCGGACGCACGACCTTGATGGGCGAGGGCTTGCAGCATCAAGACGGTCACTCGCTGGTGCATGCCTCGACGGTGCCGCCCTGCCAGGCATACGACCCGGCGTTCGCCTACGAGGTTGCCTCGATCGTGCAGGAGGGCCTGCAACGTATGTACGGCGGCGGCAGCGAAGACCCCGACGTCTTCTATTACATCACCCTCTACAACGAGAACTATCCGATGCCGGCGCTGCCAGAGGGCGACCCGGCCGAGATCCGCGCCGCGATCATGCGCGGTCTGTACAAGTGGGCGCCGGCACCGGAAGGGCCGTCGCGTCGCGCCACCTTGCTGTTCTCGGGTTCCGCGCAGGGCGCGGCCCGCGAGGCTGCTGTCGAACTGGCCGACCACTTCGATGTGGGCGTCGAGTTGTGGTCGGCAACGTCGTACAAGCGGTTGCGCGAGAACGCGCTCGAGATCGAGCGGTGGAATCGTCTGCATCCCAGCCACGAGCCGCGCACGGCCGATGTTGCTCGGTTGCTCGCCGATGCGCCCGGCCCCATCGTTGCCGTCACCGACTTCATGAAGATCGTTCCCGAACAGGTCGCTCGCTTCCTGCCCGGGCGCACGTTCGTGCCGCTCGGTACCGACGGCATGGGCCGCAGCGACACCCGCGAGTCGCTGCGCCGGTTCTTCGAGATAGATCTCGGCCACGTGGTGGTCGGGGTGCTCTCCGCGCTACACGCCTCGGGTCAAGCCGATGCCGACCAGGTCGAGGCGGCGATGAGTCACTACGGAATCGATGCCGAGGCTCTCGACCCGTACCTGGTTTAGCAGCGCCGGGTCGACCTCACCATCAGGCCGCCGGTCAGCACGAGGCCGAACGCCAGGAACAGCAATGTGCTCGACATCGAACCCGTCGCCGGCAGCAGAGGTGTTGGACCGGCGACCGGGGGAATTGGCACTTGCGACACGTTGTCGGGCAGTGGCGGCGGCACCGGCACGACCGTCACCGTTTCGTTTGCTTCGTTGCACACACCGGAGACCGAGGCGTTGTTGGCATCGCCGCTGTAGGTCGCGATCCATCGATACACACCGCCAACCGTCGGCGTGAACGGTGCCGACGTCACCGGGCCACCGCTCACGGGATACGGCACGACCGATTCGAACGCCGGCGCACCACTACAGATCCCATCGTTCGGGCCGTAGAGGCGCATGGTCACCGTGGCTCCCGGCAGCGGGTTCACCCGCCCGGAGACGATGGCAATGTCGATCAGTTGGGCGCCGAGATCGACGGTCGCCGACGTGTTCGTGGCAATCGTCGGCGTGGCCGACGACACGGTCACCGACTCGTTGGCGTCGTTGCAGGCACCGGATACAGGGGCGTTGTTGGCATCGCCGCTGTAGGTCGCAACCCACCGATAGACCCCGGCGACCGTCGGCGTGAACCCCGACGATGCCACCGGGCCGCCACCCACGGGATACGGCACCGCGGTTGTAAACACAGGTGCCCCGCTACAGGTCGCGTCATTGGGACCGTACAACCGCACATCGACCGTCGCCCCCAGCTGCGGGTTCACCAACCCGGAAACGACGATCGTGTCGAACAATTGGCCGCCAAGTGGGATGCTCGCCGACGCCGTCGTGGAAATCGTCGGTGTCGCTCGCAGCACGGTCGTGCCGCTGCTGGTGCCACGTCCCGAACCGGTCGTCGAACCGGATTGGGTGTTGTCGACGACCTGCACCGTCTGTGATCCGGGCAACTGCGGGTTTTGGTCGAGGCTGGGCGACTTGAGCACATCGAACGTGAAGTTGATCCGGCACAGCGAGCCCGTATTGGGCAGGACCACGTGGGTGCCCAGTGGCAGTGGCGTAAAGCGCAGTTGTCCGAACACTTGGTCGATCAAGGTAATCGTGAAGGGCACGCCGGCGCATGCGGTGCCCACGTCGCCAACGCCAGTGGATGAGACCTGGAACACGCCCGGATCTGGTCCTGTGCATGCCGAAAAGGCGCCGAGCTGGGCGCACGACGGGATCAGCGTGATGCCGGGGTCGCCTGGCGGGCACGAAAGGCCGTCGCCGAAGTTGCAGACCGTGTTCGCAGTGTTCGTATCCGGAGTTGTGTTGAGGTTCTGGACCTCGACGGAGGCCGGCACACCGACATCGCCGACCGTGACGACCGTGGGAAAGGTCGGAGTCGCTGATGCGCCAAAGCCCGCTTCGGCGATGCCGGATCCCACGAACACAACGCCCAGCGAGAGGGCGGCGAGAGCAACGGCGCAACGCTGCATGCGGCTCACAGTGGTACCTCCTCGACAACAAGGAGCGCTACCAGGGTTCAGAGCAACGCGGGGCGTGAGATTTCGTTTCGGCGCAGAGTACACCGTCGCGACCCCATCCACAATGGATGCTCGTGCCGACCAGCTACGGGGTCAGCTCCACCAGCCGTTGACGTCGATGATCAGCTGAACAGGGCTGGACGAGTAGATGCAGATCGCACCGCTCGACGACAGCGGCAGCTCGGCAGCGTTGGCCACTGCTGCGGCGATCTCGTAGTTGACGTTCGATGCCATCGGCAGCTCGCCGCACGGCCAAGCGGTGATGAAGCCCTGGTTGGTGGCGTCGACCGCCGTGATGTTGGCAGAGATCGCACGAGCACTTGCGGGCACTCCTCGCACACCGGCGATCTGCACGACCAGCGTCTGGCTGGCTGCCAACCGCGTGCCACCTTGGCCGGCGTTGACCTCGACCCGGAAGTTGTCACGGGTGTCGGTGAAGCGGAACGGCGTGCTCGGGGTGAACTTGTTGTTGGCCCCCGAGGACACGTAGCCGACGGCGTCGACGGCCAGGTCGATGTCGGCGTTGGTGAAGAAGCACACCGTGCCGGCGGGTGACACCTGGGCGATCACCAGGTTCGGCGTGACCTTGCCGGCCGCCGGGTTGAGGCTCGATGTCGGCGGGATGTCGCCGCACGGGAAGGCGGTGACGAAGGCGTTGAGCGTGGGGAAGATTCCGGTGACGTTGAGGGCGACGGCGCTGGCGTTCGTGGGGATGCCGGCGACACCGACAACCGGCAGTTCGACGACTTGACCGCCGGCGAGCCGTCCGGGTGTGCCGCGGCCTTCCCTGCTGTCCATCAGGCGCACCGGGGAAATCGGCATGTAGCGCCCGCTGGCCGAAGCGGAGTAGTAGCCCCCGACGTCGATGATCAGGTCGGTCGACATGTTGCTGAAAGCGCACAGGCGGCCACTGCTGTCGAGCGGGATGGTGGCAGTGTTGGCTGCTGTCTCGTTCGCCGCGAAGTTCAGGGTGGAAACATCGGGCCGAGCGGCCGAGCAGTTCCACGTCGTCAGGAATCCGGTTCCTACTGGGTTCGTCACCGTGACGTTGGCCAGTACTGCCTGGGCGTTGCCGGAGACCCCGCCCAGACCAGCGACCTGCAGGCGGGTGGTTATCCCACCGGCCAGGGTCATGGCTCCGATGGACACTCGGGTGTCGACGATTCGTGCGGGTGCCAGCGGGGCGAACCCGGTTGGCGCTGATGTCGGCTGGGCGACCGGAGCCGCCTGGATCCCGATGGCTGCGGCCTGGTCGACCGTGAAGGACCAGTTCACATTGCGAGCTGTCGTGCTGACGGCGACGCTGTGGGTTCCCTGGGCCAGCACCGTGCGAGGCACGACGACGACTGCGTTGTCGCCTTGCAGGATCTGCTGGGCGACTCCGCTGGTGTTGGCGGCTGACAGAACACAGGTCTCGATCGCTAGACCGTCGGGGCCGGTGAGTGCTGCCGAGGCGCCGTTCGCGCCTTCGGGCATCATGGCGATGATCGGCAGGCCGGCGGTCCCGGTCCATCCGCAGTAGGTCAGCGGGCTGGGTGACTCGGTGATGAAGCGATAGAGATTGGTGGTGGTGCCGTTGCCGGGAAACAGGATCGGCTCGGCTGGGCGGGGTGCCGAGCCAAGCCCGCGAAGCACGTCGAGCGTTGCGCCGGAGTGCCACGTCGGTGTCGAGGGCAGGTCGCATTTGCCGAAGCCTGTCGACTGCAGGTTGGGTCGCAGCACGCCGATCGCGTGGAACGGGCCTGTCATCCATAGTTCGATGTGGTTGCGGGCGCTGGTGTTGATCTGGCTGGAGACTGCGACATTGCTGCTGTTGCCGGCGACATCGCCACCTGCGGTGTAGCCGGGGGAGCCGGGGGTCTCGTCGTGGCTGATGCCGTTGTACAGCATGTAGCAAGAGTGATCGTATGCCTCGGCCGACATCGTCGCGTCTTCGACGACTGCCCCGACTCCCGCCATCGCCCGGTAGTAGTTGACGGTGGTCAACCAATCGGCTGTTTGGGGGATGAACTGAGGTGCAGGTTCCGCGGCGCTGACGTTCGAGGAGATGAGCATTGCGGCGGCGAGGCCTACTGAAACTCCTAGGGTTGCGAACCTGTTCTTTCGCATCTGCTGGTGCATCATTTCGTTGCCTTCCTGGCCTTTTCTCCTCTGACGCACGTTGGTCACCATTCACCGAATAGATCGGAAAAGGGCGATGTGGACTTGAGGGACCTAAGGCCCGAATGCGGACGCAGCGTCGGACAACAGACGAACTCTTGACGCCGTGCTCACAGAGAGAGACCCGTGCGCGCCGGCGGTCAGTGCAGGTCGGTCAGTGCAGGACGGTCAGTGCGAGCGGCGGCGGGCCAGCAATGCGGCTGGGGCGAGGCCGAGACCGGCCATCAGTGCGCGGGCGTGCGTGCGACGTGGGTTCCAACGCAGTCGGCGGATCGACAGCCACAGGGCGCGCCGAACCATTGCGGGGTCACCGAATCGGAAGGCGAACCGCAGCCGATTTCGTTCCTGGAGGTATCGAGCGTGTGTGCCGAGCTGCGAGGTCGACGCGCTGACTCTGTGCCGTACCCTGCTGGCGGCAATGCAGCGGTATGTCCATCCCTGCTCGGCGCCGCGTCGGGCCAGGTCGACGTCTTCGTAGTACAAGAAGTACGAGTCGTCGAATCCCCGTGTGGCCTCCAAGAACGCCGAGCGAAACAGGACCGCCCCACCGGTGAACGATTCGATCGGGCGGTCCTCTGCGAACTGCGGCCCGTCGACGGCGCCGTAGCCGATGTCAGTACCCGCGCCGTCGCTGCCGATCACTACACCGACACTGTTGACGAGAACCGGGTCGCTGCCGGCCAGCAACAACTTCGGTTGCACGGCCCCCACACGCGAGTCGGCGTCGAGCGCCGCCAGCAACGATTGAAGCCAACCCGGCTCGACCTCGATGTCGTCGTTCAGCAGAGCGACCGCAGTCGCTCCCAACTCGGCGGCGCGGCGAAAGCCCACGTTCGCGCCGCCACCGAATCCAAGATTGCTCGCCGGTCGGATCAGTTCGACGTCGGCGCCGACCACTGCGCCGTTCCCGTTGTCGACGACGATCACCCGATCGGCGGCGCCGGCGGCGAGCACCGATGCGGTACATGCATCGAGCATGGCGGCCTCAGCCGAGAACGTCACGATGACGACCGCAATCACCCGGCCATCAGATCACAACTCGTCACGAGCGCATCGACAATCCACCGATTGCTTCACTAGCGTTCGGTGCATGACCGGAACCATGTTCATCACCGGCAATGCCGACGCCGATCAGTTGCTCAACACCGATGGCACCGCCGTGCTGATCGGCATGTTGCTCGATCAGCAGGTGCCGATGGAGTGGGCGTTCATCGGCCCGGCGACGCTGCGTGCTCGCCTCGGCCATCTCGACGCTTCGAAGATCGCGGCGATGGATCAAGAAGCGTTCGTAGCCGTGTGTTGCGCGAAGCCGGCGATTCATCGCTTCCCCGCCTCGATGGGTCGTCGAATCCACGACGTGTGCACGGCTCTGGTCGATCGTTTCGACGGGCGGGGCGAGGCGGTGTGGGCCGATGTCGGCAGTGGCGACGAGCTCTACCAACGTCTGCGGAGCCTGCCCGGCTATGGCGACGAGAAGGCCAAGATCTTCGTGGCGATCCTTGGCAAGCGGTTCGGCGTTCGACCACAGGGTTGGCAAGACGCGGCAGGCAAGTTCGGTGACGACAGTCCCCGCAGCGTGGCCGACATCACCGATACGACGTCACTCGGAAAGGTTCGCGAGTGGAAGAAGGCCGCCAAGGCAGCCAAGAAGGACAAACAGGATCGGCCGGTCGGCTGAGCGCTAGGGCACGAGGATGTCGGATGAGATGGGTGGAAACTCCACGTCGGCCGTGCCCAACGGGAACACCGGCACGTCGGCAGTCACAGGAGCCGATCCGGACGGAATCTGGACGAGGCCTTGCGTTGTCAACACGTCGGCCGGTGCCTGGATGACACCGATCGTCGGCGGCGTGGAGGTGTCGGTGTCGCGATCGTCATCGGATCGGGAGAAGCCGTACGCAACCAGTGCTGCAGCGGCGACCACTCCGACCGTCGTTGCGATGATGGTCGTACGCGATCGCCTCTTGGATTCCTTTTCCTCCACGAGCACGACCCTATCGAGGTGAGCCGGTCCGCGGGCGACAACCGGTCGCTGGTCTGGCTCTCGGCAACGACCGCGTTCGCGATCATCGGCTGCACATGGGCATTCTCCATCGCACGGTATGGAGGGCCCGACGAGCCGGCCCATGTCATCCGCGCGGCAGCAGTGGCGCAGGGCGACATACTCGGCAAGCCCGTCGACGGTCTCGAGCCCGGGTATCGGCAGGTCACCGTGCCTGCCACGCTCGCATCCGGTGACCCGGCCTGCTTCCGGCACGACGCGACCGTCACCGCGTCGTGCACCTCGGTGTCGCGGAGCACGGCAGACATCCAGGTGGCAACGTCGGCCGGCACATCGCCTCCGTGGTACTACGCAATCGTCGGCCTGATCGCGCGCGCGATGTCCACCGGCAATGGTGCGCTGGCCTACCGGATGGCAACGGTGCTGCTGTGCGCCGTCATCCTCGGCTATGCCCTGGCGCGCAGCCACCGCTTTGGAGGCAGCGGATGGCTCGTGGTCGCGCTCACGCCGTCAGCCTGGTTCTTGATCGGTGTGGTCGGCACGAGCGGCATCGAGATCGCGCTCGTCGCCCTCGCGCTCGTCGAGGCAGTCGGTCGGTTTCACACTCACGCCGGCGACAGCGAGTCGCTCGCGCGCGTCACGGTCCCGCTGGCGATCTGCATGTTGCTTCGTCCCGCTGCGGTGGTCGACGTCGTCGCGGTCGCGCTCGTGCTGATACCCACGCTGCGGCGGCCGGTCGCCAAGCGAGACATGACGCTGATCGCGTTGCCACTCGTGTTAGTCGCCGCCGCGACGTTGGCCTGGAACCGCTGGACGGGGCTGGTCGTCAACGACCGGAGAACGGCCGACAGCGACTCGATGGTCACAGCACTCCGTCGGTCGCTCGGCGGCATTCCCACCACGGTCCATCAGGCGGTCGGCGCGCTCGGTTGGAACGAGTTCTACGCTCCGACCATTGCCCAACTCGTGTGGCTTGCGACCTTGGTGTTCGCTGTCTACTGGATCGTCGTGCACACGCGTGAACGGTGGTGGCATCTTCGCTGGGTCGTGGCCGCACTGCTTCTGCCGACGCTGATCGAGGTCATCGTCCATCGTCGCATCGGCGGGATCTGGCAGGGGCGGTACTCGATCCCATTCGCCATGGCCGGCGTGCTGTACACCGGCGGCGCGGTATCGCCGTCACGGGTCAAGCTGCGTGGTCTCCTGATCGTAGCCTCGGCCGCCGAGGTGCTGACGTTGTGGCACACGTTGCGCCGCTTCATGGTCGGCCTCGACGGTTCGCTCACGTTGCGGCATGCGACATGGCATCCGCCACTGAACCCGTGGCTGCTGCTGCTCGTCAACGGTGTAGCGATGGCCTGGCTCGCCGCGCTGGTCCTCGGGGGTACGCAGCGCAGCGTCAGTTCGCCGGCAAGGTGAGACGAGGGGGCACGATTCAGCGCAATCCCACCCTCCATGTTGCGATCGAGTGCCCGAACTCCCGGCCATACATACGTAATCTCTAGATCGACAGGCGGACCTGTCGGGCCGACAGGTGAGCCGGTCGCGTGAGCGAAACCACTCTGGTCTCCCCGCGCTCAGAACGCCTGCCACTTGCACCTGGTCCACGGCGTTTGATGACTGGCGCCCCGCATAGGGGCTCGAGTCGTCAAACGCTGCGTCGACTAGCGCCGATTGCTCGTCCGTCCGGGTGGGCAGCAGACACTCCCATGAGCAGCAAACACTCGGATGGTGCTCAGGGCAGCGTCAGTCCAGCGTGAGGGCGATGTTGATCTTCTGCAGGATGGCGTTGACGTCCTCGTCTCGTTCGTCAGCGCGCATCGTCGCTTCCAGGTACCACGAGCGGGCGAGGTCGCTGTGGCCGCTGTCGCGAAGGCCGGCGGCGATGTTCATCGCCACCTTTGGCTTCCATTCGTCAACGACGTTCGGATGCTCATACATCGCGTAGAGGATCTCCAGCGCCTGCTCGTAGAGGCGGGACATGATCAACTGCGCCGCGAGACCGAACATCGCTCGCAGTTCGTCGGGCGTCGATGTCGGCGAGACCGTAGCGGCCGTCACGGGCGCCCGCGCCTCGCGGACCTGCTCGAGCAGGCGCTCGACAAGGTCGCGCTGCGTGTCGTCGATCGGGCGTCCGAGGGCCTCTATCGCCCACGACTCGGCGTACTCGAGATTGCCGGCTTGGTGGTGGCCGCGGGCCATGATCGCCGATGCAATGGCCTGTTCGGTGTCGCTGATGTCGGGGTGCTCGTAGGCCAGGAATGCCTGGCCGAGACCCTCGTTGACGTCGCCTCCCGTCAGCGCGTCTTGCGCCGCCTTCAGCAGTTCGGCCGGAGTGCGTGGACCGTGCGACGTCCAGCCGTAGCCGGCGTCACGCTCGGTCCCGATCCGGGCCTGGGTGAGTCGCTCCTCGGCGATCGCCTTCTCCGCCTCGGTCGCCGCCCCGTCGTACCAGACTTGCTGGAACAGGGCGATCGCATCGTCCTCGCGCCCGTTGACATCGAGGATCTGTCCCATCACGAGCAGGCACCGGATCCTGAGGTGAGGCGTCACATTGGCATGCAGCGAGATCCCGTGCAGGTCCTCGAACGCCTGGTCGAGCTCGCCCTGGTGGAACAGGGCGATCGCCTCGTCATGGGCGAGCTCGAGATCGGCGAGTTGGCTGTCGGCGCGGAGTTCGACACTCATCGGTCGATGATGCGCCACCATCGTGTCGAGCGGGAGGGCCATTCGGGCAACCGTCAGGCCCGTAGTCGTGGGCGCGTTGAAGCGTCTGATGACTCCGGCCCCGCATAGGGGCGCCCACTCACAAACGCAGCGGGATTAGCCGACGATGTAGCCGAAGACGTCGACGATGTAGTCGGTGCTTCCGGAGTTGTTGAACACGTTCAACCGACCACCGGTACCGAGCTTCAGATAGGCGAGGTTCGGCACGGGCACGCCTGGTCGCGGGTTCAGGGTCGAGGCCGTCGGCATGTCGCTGCCTGTCGGCCAAACCGTGATGAACGCTGGGACCGTGGCGTTGACCGAGGTCACGTTGACGATCGCCGCCGTTGCGTTGGCCGGCACCGGGCCGACGCCTGCTACCACAACCGAGTTGCTGCCGCCTTGGCCGAGCGGACCATTCACTCCGGTGCCGATACCAACTCTGCTGTCGACAATTCGGGCCGGAGTGACCGGTACGAACTGTCCACCGGCCGCCGAGAAGTAGCCGACGACATCGACGATGACATGAGTCGAACCGAACGAGTTGAAGATGCTGACCTGACCACCGGCACCGACTTTCGCCAGTACGAGGTTGGCGACCGTCAGGCCCTGAACGAAGTTGTGGCTCGAGGCGAACGGCTGGGGCTCACCGGTCGGCCAGACGGTGAGGTACCCGGGGCCGGTCGGTTGATCGACCGTGACGTTCATCGCGACCCCGCTGACACCCGTGGCGGGCACACCGGCCACGCCCGTCACACCGAGGTTGATCGCGGTGCCACCGGCCACCGCGCCGAGCCCGTTACGCGTATCGAGCACACGGCCGGGGTTGACGGCCGTGAACCGCCCACCGCCCGCTGGTTGCGTTGCGGTGTAGTACCCGACCACATCGGCCAACACATGTGTGTAGCCCTCGGAGTTGTAGAGGTTGACGCGCCCGTTGGCGCCGACCTTGACGGTCACCAGGTTGGGGACCTGCTGCCCGGCGACGTAGTTCAGATTGGAGACGGTTGGTATGGGTTCTCCCGACGGCCAGGCGGTGATGAATCCCGACGTCCGCGGTGCATCGACGGTGACGTTCAAGACCACAGCGGTCGCACCGGTCGGGGGCACCCCACCGACGCCGGTGACCTTCATCTCGGTCAGCGTGTTGCTGGCGAGTGCCGATAAGTTCCCGCCCTCGCCGGTACGTGTGTCGAGCAGTCGCGCCGGGTTCAACGGCACGAAGTAACTCGGTGTGGAACCCACCGGCCGTTCGATGCGCACGGGCCCCGACGAGTACCCGGAGCCGACCCCCCCGTTGCCGGTCGCCACGACGTAGACCCAGTACGTACCGTTCGGCAAGCCACCGCCGTTCCAGTCGAACGTGTTGCTGCCAACCGCCATTTGCACGGGGGTGGGATTGATCGGGGTGCCGTTCCAGCTTCCCTGTTCGGTGGTCACGAAGATGTTGGCGGTTCCTGCGGAACTCGAATCGAACCTGATCGGGAAGGTGCCCGACGAGAACGCCGCGTCGTCGGCCAGCTTTATGTCACGCAGTGAGAACGCACGCGTGCCGGGATCCTCGTTGAGATCGAAGCGAAGATACGTGATCTTCACCCCACGCCATCCGCCCTTGTGAGCGGTGCTCTCGTCGTTGACGGCAAGGGCGGGAACGGTTGACAGATCGAAGGTCATCCGATTGCAGCCCGGCTCGACGACGATGTCTTGCGAGTCGACGTACGCCTGGCCGCCCTCGTCGAACCAGATGACGCGCGCGTTCATCCCGCCTCCGGGAGCGTTGGTCAGCGCGAACTCACCGCCGTAGCAGACCTCGGCGGTGAACCGGTGATAGCGATCGGTGTTCAGTGGCATGCGCAGCGGCAAGTTCACATAGGAATCGTTGCCTTGGGTCACGCCGTTGAAGGCGGTTCCGTCGAACGAGGAGTTGACGATGTGGTTGGTGCTGATCATGTCGTCGGGCCCGGCGAAGTCCCACGGGTTGCCCGCGACGGTGGCGTAGTCGGCGCCGCCTTCGTCACTGGGGCTGGTGATGCGCACGGTCGGTGACGCCGGCGGCGCGGGTGGGGCATTGGCGCGGTGCAGCCTGACCCAATCCAGATCCATCGTGAAGTTGTCGGCGCCGCCCCCGATGGGGAAGCCCAGCAGCAGGTCGACCCGCACGATCTTGCCCGTCCACAGCGGCGACTGGGTGAGGTCGAAACTGTATTGGCCCTGCCCGGCGCGTGCACCGTCGGCCGGATCCAGGAACGCCGTGCCGATCTGGCCGGCTTCGTTCCAGAACCGCACACCGACCTGGCGTGGTGTCGAGAAGTTCGCAGACAACGACAGCCTCGTGTACGAATTGGCATCGACGGGGCGGAGCAGACCGTCGTGGCCCCACGGCAGAATCGCTCCCCACGTGCGCACGAGCTTGACCACCGAGCCGCCGTGGCCGTTGAGGTGCAGGGATCCGGGATCCAGTCTGATGGCGTTGCTGGCTTCGGTACCCAGGGTCATGTAAGGAGGCACGTCTTCGGGGTTGGAGAAGTCCCACGGGTCACCGAGCACGTCGGTGGCATAGTCGCCACTGGTCGAAAACGATGCCGGCGGGGTGTTGATCGGACCGGCCGCCACATTGGGATGCGCTGCAGACGCGGTGCCGACGGCCACGATGGCGGACACGGCAAACCCGATGACAATGGCGATGCTCGACGAGCGGCGTTTCATTTGGAATCTCCTCAACCGGCCCGCTGATCTATCGGCACTTCCCGCAAAGCGCTGAAGCAACGGTACCCGAAACAACGCGAGATCAGTCCGGTTTGGTTTCGTCCAACAGTCTTAACACCATGGTCAGAGCATGTTTTAGGCGGTCCTGCTGCTGCCTGGACAGATGCAGCTGCTCGTGTAGTCCGGCAACTATTCGCCGGCTCGACTCGTCGTCAGCCATGCGTGCCCCGCAGCATCCCATACGCCCGACGCGCCCGTGCCGTGTAGCGCATGATCTTGGTCCCGTGCAGCTCGTCGAGTCGGCGTTCGGCTTCGCGCAAGCGCTCGGCCATGATCGGTGAGCCGTCGCCGCGCAGTTCGGCAAGCTGCGCGCCGAGCCCGACGATTGCCTGGGTGCGGGCTTCGACGAGCGTTTCGAGTTCGAGGATGCGGGCGCGCAGCGCGCGCTCGGTTGCCGGATCCAACGGTGACGGTTCTAGCTCGGCCATGGCAACCTCGGATGTCGTTCGCGGAGTATGAGGAAGGTCGATGCCACGTCGACATCGCTGATCTCGAGCATCGCCGCCGGCTGTCGGTGATGGCGGGCGACGACGGAGCCGACGTGCTCGGCGCGCAGGTGGCGCTCGGCAACCGACAGCCACAGGTCGTATTCCTCCCAGCCGTCTTCGACGCCGTCGGCCGGCGTGCGGTATCCGCCGATATCTGTCCACGCTTGCCGACGGAAGAGCGCGGCCGCGTCGACGAAGGCTCCCTGCACCAGCAACTCGGCGGACCACGGCAGGTGACTGCTCAGGCCGAGCGGACCGGTCGTGTCGAATTGTTCGACGATGCCGTACGTCGCCACCACATCGCTCGGTGCATCCAGCAGTCCGTCGAGCAACCGCCGCAACCCCGTCGGGTACAGCGTGCTACCGGCGTCGAGAACCAACACGTGCGACGCTCTGGCCGCGTTGAACCCGACGTTGCGAGCTACCGCCGGTCCGCCGTTCGCGGCTCGCGCCACCAGCGTGGCCGGGTACCAGTCGATCGCTTCGAGCAGCCGCTCGGCGAGGTGTCGCGAATCGTCGGTGGAATGATCGTCGACGATGAGGAGTTCGGTCCGCGGACCCGACTCGCCGCTGGCCGCGATCACCGAGTGGACGGTGTCGGCGAGGTGACGCTCTTCGTTGTACAGCGCGATGACGACCGATACTTCGGGGTCGAACGATGGCCAGGCGGAGCTCGAGACGACGTCGGTGTGGTGTGGGTCGCCGTGCTCGACCAGGCTGATCGTCGCTTCGATCGAGCGGGTCATCTCGACCTGGGCGAGGTACGCGGCCTTCAGTTCGCTGAGCATCCTGGGAAGGCCCTGGCTACCTGTGGCAGGTGAGACCTTCCTTCGACGGCGCGGCGCGGTGCGCGCCCGTTCGACCGTCACCTGAGCGGGCTGAGTCGTTGGCATGCCGGTGGCGGCGAGTGCGTACGCGGCCTCGGCCATGGCTGCTCGGCGTGGCTCGTCGAAGGCCAGCGCGACCGCCCGTTCGACGAGACTTTCGTACGGCGCCATCAAGAAGTGCACGCCGGGAACGAGTGGCGCGTAGCCCACCGACGTTTCGCTGGCGAGAACGCAGCCATTGGCCATTGCCTCGACGGCTCGGGCCCAGTCGAAACCGGTCTCGTTGCCGCCGTGCACGTTGAGCAGGATCCTGGTGTCGGCAAGCGACGAGCAGCTTGCATCGATGACCGGCGGGTTCGAGGTGTTCGAGGTGTTCGAGGTGTTCGAGGTGAAGCGCAGGTCGGTTCGCCACTCCCACAGCAAGCCGGCGGCACGGGCGATGAGCTGCTCGCGCCGAGGGGTGCTGGCGGCCAGGAAGCCGATGTCGACGTGCCGCTGTCGGTCGAGGATCTCTCTCATGACGACGGTCTGCGCCCACTGACGAACACTTGGCACATCGGCGGTCACAGTACCAGCGGTCGTTAGCATCGACGACCATCAGTCCACGTTTCTCGGTCATCACCCCGGTCTACGATCCGCCGCTCGGGGCGTTCCTGGCCTGCGTCGACAGCGTGCGTTCGCAGACGTTCACCGATTGGGAGTGGTGTGTGGTCGACGACTGCTCGACCCGGCCCGAGGTGCGCGGCGCGCTCACGTCGTTGGGAGACGCCGACCCGAGGATCCGCGTGTTGCACCGAGACACCAACGGCGGCATCGTCGCCGCGTCGAACGATGCGCTGGCGATGTGCCGTGGCGAGTTCGTCGCGTTCTTGGATCACGACGACTCGCTGGTGCCGACCGCGCTCCAGCAGGTGGCGTCGACGATCGATGCCACCGGTGATGTCGACTACGTCTACAGCGACGAGACCCACGTGTTCGTCGACGGTCGCGAGGCTGCTGATTTCTGCAAGCCCGATTGGTCGCCGGAACGATTCCGTTCGTCGATGTACACGTGCCACCTTTCGATGCTGCGGCGCGACGTGATCACCGAGGTCGGCGGATTTCGACCGGGCTTCGACGGGTCGCAGGATCACGACCTGGTCTTGCGGGCGACCGAACTGATCGCGGCACGCGGCCGGCGGGTGGTGCACCTTCCACAGCGGTTGTACCACTGGCGCGACATCTCCAGTTCGGTGTCGCGAACCACGTCGACACTGTCCAACGCGGTCACCCGTGGACGCCAGGCGGTGCAAGACCAGTGCGACCGGCTTGGCCTCGACGCCACCGTGGTGCACGGACTGCTGGGCGGAACCTACCGTTTGGTGCGCACGGTCGCGCCGACGATTCCGGTCACGGTGGTTGTGCCGACCCGAGCCGAGAGTGGCGCCTCGCGGCACCATCCCCTGGCTGCCGCGGCCACGATCGAGGCATTGCGTACGACGCACCCGACGACGCGTCTTGTCGTCGCCTACCCCGCCACCTTGCCCGCGGAGTTGGTCGCCTTGCTTGACAATGCCGCCGGCGACCGGTGGGAGTTGCTACCGGTCCCCGGCGAGTGGACCATCACCACCGCGCTCGATCGGGCGTTCAACCACTTCCCGTGCGAGGTGTTGGTCTCGGTGGCGCCGGGGCTCGTACCGCGCAGTGACCTGACGCCCGACTGGCTCGAGACATTGGTCGGTCTGGCTCGATCCCCCGGCACTGCGGTGGCTGGCGCGTTGATCGCCGACGACAACGACATCATCGTCCACGCCGGTTGGGACGAGCCCAACCATCGCGGGTACAGGTTGGAGGGCGTGCGTGTGGCGGCCCCGAGCTCGGGCAACGACTTGCTGATCGAGCGCGAATGCACCCACGTGTCGCTCGCCGCGGCAGCCGTGTCGGCCGTGCACTGGCGAGAGTGTCGCGAGCGCGCCCACGGCGGTTTCGACGCTGCGGGTCGGGCGCTTTCGGCTGCGCTTGCCGTGTCGGGCGCACGAACGGTGTGGACCCCCTACGCCCGTTTCGACGAGGTCGCTCCGATCGACCGCTGACGGTATTATCCGCACGGCAGTGGTTGTCCAGTTTCAGGACCTTGTAGCGCACACGGGCGAGGGCTCGGCGACGAACTGGACAGCCCCAGAACCGTACGTATCGTTCTGGGGCTGCCCAGTTCAGCGAAGGTGACACTCAGCGTCACCCACGACGCCGCTGACTCCGGTCGTTAGCATCGACGATCATCAGCCCTCGATTCTCGATCATCACGCCGGTCTACGATCCGCCGCTCGGGGCGTTCAGGGCGTGCATCAACGGCGTGCAGTCACAGACCCTGGTCGACTGGGAGTGGTGTGTCGTCGATGATTGCTCGACGCAGCCGGAGATACGGGCCGAGCTCGAGGATCTTGCCCGGCTGGACCCTCGCATTCGCGTCGCCCACCGGTCGGTGAATGGAGGGATCGTTGCCGCGTCGAACGACGCGCTGGCGATGGCCCGCGGCGAGTTCGTCGCGTTCTTGGATCACGACGATGCGCTGGTGCCGACCGCGTTGGAGCAGATGGCGGCGACCATCGATTCCACGGGCGACATCGACTACGCCTACAGCGACGAGACCCATGTGTGGGCCGACGGTGGCGAGTTGGCTCGCTTCCCGAAGCCCGACTGGAGCCCCGAGCGATTCCGGTCGTCGATGTACACGTGCCACCTCTCCGTGTTGCGTCGCGACGTGATCACCGAGGTCGGCGGATTCCGGATCGGCTTCGACGGCTCGCAGGATCACGACCTCATCCTGCGCGCCACGGAAGCGATCGGGGAACGCGGTCGACG
>JANPBZ010000215.1:0-14878 GCA_031430695.1 Ilumatobacteraceae bacterium | reverse complement strand
GCCAACGGCTCCGCCGAGGTCACCACCGATCTGCTGCAACGCGTCGACGGTGGCTGGCGATTCCGGATCTACCGCCGCGGCGAGTCGATCCCGCTGTCAGACATGTTGCCGTTGCTCGATCAACTCGGTTTGCGGGCACTCGATGAACGGGCCTTCGGGTTCGGATTCGACGGTGCAACGGTGTGGCTACACGACGTCGGTGTGTCCGTGCCGGCCGACGTGCAACTGACCGACTCGATCCGGGCCGAAGTGCAGCGCTGCTTCCTCGCCGAATTCACCGGGTCGGTCGAGGTCGACGGTCTCAACCGACTCGTGCTGCTCGCCGGTCTGACCGCTCGCCAGATCGAGGTCCTGCGCGCCTACTCGCGATACCTGCGGCAAATCGGCTTCCCGTTCAGCCAGCAATACATCGAAGCAACATTGGCTCGTCACGCCTCGATCAGTCGGCTGCTCGCCGCGCTGTTCTCCGTCCGATTCAACACGGTGGCCCCCGAAAGTGGTGCAACCGAGACCGATCTGCGGACCGAGATCGCCGATGCTCTCGACGCGGTACCCAGCCTCGACGATGATCGCACGCTGCGCTCGCTGCTGGCATTGATCGATGCAACAGTGCGCACCAACGCGTTCCGCCTGGCTGACAGTGGTGCGTATCGACCAGTGCTGTCGTACAAGTTCGATACATCGAAGGTGCCAGATCTGCCGCTGCCGCGGCCGATGTTCGAGATATGGGTGTGCTCGCCGCGCGTCGAAGGAGTGCACCTACGCAATGGGCGAATCGCGCGCGGTGGCATTCGATGGAGCGATCGGCGAGAAGACTTTCGCACCGAGATTCTCGGCTTGGTGAAGGCCCAGATCGTGAAGAACGCGGTGATCGTGCCGACTGGCGCCAAGGGAGGCTTCGTTCTGAAGAAGCCGCCGAGTGGCGCCGACGAATTCCGCGCCGAGGGCGTCGCCTGTTACCGGGAGTTCATCAGCGGTCTGCTCGACGTCACCGACAACATCGTCGGTGGTGTCATCGTTCCTCCGCCCGACACCGTGCGCCACGATGGCGACGACCCGTATCTGGTGGTGGCCGCCGACAAGGGCACTGCGACGTTCAGCGACATCGCCAACGAGATCTCCGAGCAGTACGGCTTCTGGATGGGCGACGCGTTCGCGTCGGGTGGCAGCGAGGGCTACGACCACAAGGAGATGGCCATCACCGCACGCGGCGCGTGGGAGAGCGTGCGCAGGCACGCGCGGGCGCTTGGCAAGGACGCCGATCGCGATGAACTCGCCATCGTCGGCATCGGCGACATGTCTGGCGATGTGTTCGGAAACGGCTTGCTGCGGTCGCGTCACGTCAAGCTCGTGGCCGCATTCGACCATCGGCACATTTTCATCGATCCTGATCCCGATCCTGCTGTCTCGTTCGTGGAGCGTCAGCGGTTGTTCGAACTATCTCGATCGAGTTGGGCGAACTACGACCCAACACTGATCTCGACAGGCGGTGGCGTTCACCCGCGCTCGTTGAAGGCCATCACCCTCAGTCCAGAAGCGCGCAAACGATTGGGTACGGATCAGAGTTCGTTCACGCCGAATGAGTTGCTGTCGACCATCCTGCGCGCCCCCGTCGACGTGCTGTGGAACGGTGGCATCGGCACATATGTGAAGGCCGCATCGGAATCCCACGCCGACGTGGGCGACCGATCGAACGACGGCCTGCGTGTCAACGGATCCGACTTGCGTTGCCGCATCATCGGCGAGGGGGGAAACCTCGGCTTGACCCAGCGCGGCCGCGTTGAGTTTGCGTTGAATGGCGGCCTCGTCAACACCGACGCGATTGACAACTCCGCCGGCGTCGACTGCAGCGACCATGAGGTCAACATCAAGATCCTGCTCGGTGCTGTCATGGCCGAGGGCAAGATGACGACCGAGCAGCGCAACGACGTCTTGGCCGCGATGACCGACGAGGTGGGCGAGTTGGTGCTCGACGACAACCGCTCGCAGACCCTCACGCTGGCCATAGCCCGTCGTCAAGCGCTCCCGATGGTCAACGTGCATGCCCGGTATATGCATGTGCTCGAGGCCGAGGGGTGGCTCAACCGCACCCTCGAATCCCTACCGACCGATAAACAGATCGCCGAGCGGCAATCCAGCGGGAAGGGTCTCACGACCCCCGAATTTGCCATCGTGCTGGCGTACACCAAGAGCGTCAACATGACCGAGATGGTGCGCACCGAGTTCCCCGACGATCCGTACCTCGAACCCGATCTCGTCCGCTACTTCCCCACATTGCTGCAGCAGCGATACCGCCCAGAGATTCTTGGGCATCGCCTGCGACGCGAGATCATCGCCACCCAGATCGCCAATCAGATGGTCAACCTGTCGGGCATCTCGTTCGACAATCGGATGACCGAAGACACCGGCGCGGGCGTCGTCGACGTGATGCGTGCCTGGGTTGCCGCTCGCGACATCTTCGATTTCCCGGTGATGTGGGACCAGATCGAGGCGCTGCCGACAAGCGTCAAGCTCGACACGCAGTTGGAGATGTTTCTGGAGGCGCGACGCATGGTCGAGCGCGGTGCGCTCTGGCTGCTGCGACATCGCCGACCGCCTCTCGAGATCGCCTCGGTCGTTGCCGAGTTCCAGCCCGGAATCAAGGAGTTGTCGACCACACTCGAAGCACACCTGCGCGGCAAGATGCGCGACCAGATGTTCGGCAACGAGGCGGCGCGACTTGCAGCGGGAGTGCCCGAGCAGGTCGCCCAGCGCTCGGTGCTGTGGCCACTCATGCACACCGCCTTCGACATGATCGACCTCGCTCATCGCCAGAATCTGACGGTGCGCGAAACCGCTGCCGCGTACTGGGCGGTGTTCGACGCACTCGACCTCGGCTGGTTGTGGGATGCGGTCGGAATGCTCCCGCGCAACGACCGCTGGCAGACGCAAGCCCGATCGGCACTGCGCGACGATCTGATGGGCGCGCTCGCAGCGTTGGCCGACGATGCCCTCTATGTCGGAGGCGCACGCGACTGGGCGGCGGCCAACGAGCGCGTCGTCGGAAGGGCGATGGCCATGTTCACCGACATCCGGCGCGCCGATGCCTACGACCTCACCACGTTGTCGGTGGCTCTGCGCCAGTTGCGCAACCTGGCCCTCATCACCCAACGCCCCTCGTCCGCCTGACTCGCGACGCGTTTGATGACTCCGGCCCCATAGCGGGGCACCCGCCATCATACGGTTGTCCAGCGGGATGGCGCTTGACGACTGCGGCCCCGGATAGGTGCGCCAGACGTCAAACGGTGCGACCGGTAGGGTTGACGGTGCATGAGCAGCGGCCCCCGATTTCGATTCGCGCCATCGCCGACCGGTTTCTTTCATGTCGGTGGGGCGCGCACGGCGCTCTACAACTGGGCGCTGGTGAAGCGTCTCGGCGGAACGTTCGTGCTGCGTATCGAGGATACCGACGAGGCCCGTAACCAGCCGGAATGGACGCAGGGGATCATCGACGCCCTTGCCTGGATCGGCATCCACGACGACGATCCCGCCTTCGAAGGGCCCTATTTCCAGAGTCACTTCGCCGAGGCACACCTGTCGGCCGCGCAGCGGTTGCTCGAAGCGGGTACCGCGTACTACTGCGACCTGACCTCGGAGCAGATTCAAGAGCGCGCCAAGGCCGGCGGCGCAAGTGGTTACGACGGATACTCGCGTGATCGCGGTCTCGGCCCGGCGCCGGGCCGGGTGTTGCGATTTCGTGTACCCGACGGAGTAACGACGGTGCGCGATCTGGTGCGCGGCGATGTGGTCTTCGACCACGCGACGATCGAGGACTTCGTGCTGCTGCGCGGCAACGGCTCGCCGATGTTCTTGCTCGCCAATGTCGTCGATGACATCGAGATGCAGATCTCGCACGTGGTGCGTGCCGAGGAACACCTTCCCAATACGCCGAAGCAGCAACTGTTGTGGCAGGCACTCGGCCACCAGCCACCCGTGTGGGCGCATGTGCCTCTGCTCGTCAACGAGCAGCGCAAGAAGTTGTCGAAGCGGCGCGACAAGGTCGCCGTCGAGCAGTACCGCGCCGAGGGCTATCTGGCCGAGGCGATGGTCAACTATCTGATGACGCTCGGCTGGTCGCCGCCGGGGGATCAGGAGATCGTTCCGTGGTCGACGATCGAGCGCGACTTCCGGCTGGAAGACGTCAACCACTCACCGGCGTTCTTCGATGTGAAGAAATTCGCGGCCTTCAACGGGGAATACATCCGCATGCTGCCGGTCGACGAGTTCATCGCTGCGTGCCAACCGTTCCTCACTTCGGCCGAAGCGCCCTGGCCGGCCGACCGATTCGATGCTGCCAAGTTCGCCGCGTTGGCGTCGGTGGTCCAGTCGCGTGCGACAACCTTGTCCGAGGTGCCCGGCGTCATCGATTTCGTTTTCCTCGCCGATCCCGTCCTCGACGAGCAGGCCTGGGACAAGACCATCTCCACGCCGGGTGCGAAAGAGGTGCTCGCCGAGACGACCGAGGCCTATCGCCAGCTGCCGGATTGGGACGCCGGCGTGCTCAAGGAAATGCTCGAAGCAGTGGGTGAGCGGCATGGCCTCAAGAAGGGCAAGGCACAGGCGCCAATTCGTGTCGCCGTCACCGGCCGCACCGTCGGGCCGCCATTGTTCGAGGCGCTCGAAGTGATGGGGCGGGAGGAAGTCGTCAGGCGCCTGACCATGGTCGCGGCCCGGTGAGCGACTTCGATCCGTCGATGACGCCCACGCCGCCCGGTGGTACGCCTGCGCTCGCCGTTGCCGATCCGACGCCGGTCGGAGGCACCCCGATCGTCATTCGTCACCGTTGGCCGCGTCGCCTCGGCATCGGGCTCGCAGCGTTCGTGGTGCTGTCGATCGGCTACTACACAGTGACGCTCTATCAAGTCCACGCCACCGGTCGCAGTGACCAGACCCGCCATGTCGACGCCATTGTCGTGATGGGCGCGGCACAGTACGACGGTCGCCCCTCGCCGCAGCTGGCGGCTCGCCTCGACCACGCCGCTGCGCTGTGGTCAGCCGGTCTCGCCCAGGTGATGGTCGTCACGGGCGGCAACCAGCCAGGCGATCGCTTCACCGAGGCCGAGGCTTCGGCCAGCTATCTGATCGACCTCGGCGTGCCGCCGGAGGCGATCCTGCAGGAGTCGGTCGGTCACAGCTCGTATGTGTCGCTCGAGCAGGTGGCGACCCTGTTGGATCAGCGCGGCCTGTTCCGCGTGCTGCTGGTCACCGACCCGTTCCACTCGTTACGCACTCGGCTGATTGCCCAGGAACTCGGCCTCGTTGCCTACGTGTCACCGACGCGTACGAGCCCGGTGCGTGGCAACGCGGAGACGGCAAAAGAACTGGAGGAGGCGGCAGGAATTGCCCTCGGAAGACTCATCGGTTTCGAGCGGTTGCTGTCGATCACCGGATGAAATGTCAGTGTGACCGATCGGGGTCACTTGTTAGACTTCGAGTTCCACGGGTTCGCCCCGATGGGGAATGGTGTAATTGGTAACACAGCAGTTTCTGGTACTGTTATTCAGGGTTCGAGTCCTTGTTCCCCAGCTCAGCGCAACAATTCGCCAGTCTTCGGAGGTCGGCCACGTGCCGGCCTTCGATCGTTTTCGGTTGGCGCCCATCAGGCCCGTTGGTAGTGTGCTGGGGCTACAAGGCCCCATCGTCTAGTGGCCTAGGACACCACCCTCTCAAGGTGGCGGCACGGGTTCGAATCCCGTTGGGGCTGCCAACAGGGGGTCGCGCTACGGGCCGACGGCTTGATGTCGATGATTGCGATACGCGTCGCCAAGTTCCTGCAGTTCAGTCTCCGGCGCTTCTTCTACCGATATCAGCGAGTTGTCGGCCCGGTGGGATGCACGAATCAACTCATCGAGTTTTCGCTGAAGCGCAACGATTTGTTTGCGCTGGGTGTGCTGGATGACGAAGACCATCACGAACGTGACCATGGCGGTCGAACTGTACAAGGCCACCTGCCACCACGAAGGAAACCGTGTCGCCGCACCCACAACAAGCCACGTTGCGGCCGCCGCAGCAGCGATGAGCCCCGCGAAAGCGTTGGCAACTGTTTCGCCCGCATGATGCAGCAGGTTGCTCGAGCGGGGCCGGATCGTCGCAACCTTGGGTGACCCACCAGGGTTGTCGGTAGGGCCAATGATGTCCATCGTCAATCCTTCTCGGTCGTTGCTTTCATGAACTCGCCGTCTGAAGGACCGCGTGTCTCATGGGCGGATACCCAGGTCGATTTGACTTGAAACGCTGTCTCGTCACATGCACAGTCGCCAAACCGATGTAGGCCTCGACGCCGCGTCGTATCTCGGTGTCAAAGTCGCGCATGTTTAGAGCTACCAGCTCAGGGGAACAGCCCTACGAGCGCCAGCCCCCTGGTGTCAACAGAGAGAGGAAGTGGACAGCTATGGGAGCATTGAGCATCCTACTGATCGCCGGTGGCGCGGTTCTGGCCTTCGCCATCGAGAAGGAGGCGGAGGGCGTGGACCTACGTCTCATTGGCGTCATTCTGATGGTTGTCGGCTCGGTGGGTCTTCTCGCCTCGCTGATGCGCGGTTCGATGATGGGCTTCAGCAGCACCCGTGAGCGTCACATTTCCGGCGATGGCCGCACCGTCGTCGAGGCGGAGCACACCTCGGGCATCTAACAGTGGGCTCGACGACGGCCATCCTTCAGCGTCAGGGTTTGTGGACTAGAGAACTCGTCGATCTGGTCCGCGCTGCCAGCGGCGGTTTGCTCTTCGGCGTCCCGCTGTTGTTCACAGTGGAGGTGATGTGGACAGGTCAGCACACCAGCCCACGACAGGCGTTGGTGGTGCTCGCCCTCAGCACCGTGCTGCTGATGGCGTTGAATCGCACGGCGGGCTTTCGAGCGACCAGCGACACAACGCTGCGCGACTCGGCCATCGACGCCGTCGAGGGGGTTGCGCTCGCCATCGTTCTCGTTGTCGCGATGCTGGCATTGCTGGGTGAGGTCGACCTTTCGACTCCGCTTTCGGTGATCCTGGGCAAGTCCGTGTACGAGGTGCTGCCCGTCTGTGTCGGTATCGGAGTCGCCAACAGCATCCTGCGCGAGCAGTCGTCTGAGGACGACACGGCCGAGGATGACACGGCCGAAGACGAGCCGGCTTCCGCTGTGCCGGCTGCAGCTGCGCCAGCGTCGTTGAACGCGACCGTTGCCGACCTCGGCGCGAGCCTGATCGGTGCCGTGTTCATCGCGCTCAGCATCGCGCCCACAGACGAAGTGCCGATGCTGACCGCGTCGCGGAACCCGCTGTGGCTGCTCGCGATCATGGCGGCCTCGTTGTTGTCCGCGTATGCGATCGTGTTCGTGGCCGGATTCAGCGGCCAGTCGCGCCGCCACGCTCAGCCGGGTCTGATGCACCATCCGATCATCGAGACGCTGGCGTCGTACGTTGTCGCCTTGTTCAGTTCGTTGGCAATGCTCTGGATCTTCCAGCGGGCCGACGCACCATGGCGGGTCACACTGGCGCACGTGATCGTGCTCGGCCTCCCGGCAGCCATCGGTGGCGCCGCGGGAAGGTTAGCCATATGACCAGGCAAACCTCGACGAGTAAGCGTGCGCAGCACGTAGTGCGCACCCGCCCCGAGTGGGTCACGTTCGGTGTCTCGGCGTTGATCCTGGTCGTCGTCGTGGGTCTGTTGGTCGTGCGGGTATTCCACACCGATGCCGCCGCCGCACCCGTCGTTGACCGCCCGGGAGCGGTGAATGAGGTCAGCGGACAGTTTTTCGTGCCGGTCGAGATCGTGAATCGAGGTGACCTCGGCGCTGCCGAGGTGCAGGTGGTGGCTGAGCTGACGATCGATGGGCACACCGCCAGCAGCGATCAGGTGGTCGACTTTCTCGGCGGCGGAGAGACTCAGGAACTCACATTCGTCTTTGCCGAGAATCCAGCCGACGGCGAACTGGTCATCACCGTGTCGGGCTTCGCCGAACCATGATCGATCCGTCCTTGATCGATCCCTCAGGGCCTGTCCTTGTCCTTACCTCGGCCCTTGCCGTTCGCGGGCACCGAGTCAGCGGTCGTGGTTGTCAGGCCATCACTGCTGACACTGATTGTCACCGCCGCTCCTGCTGCGACTTGTCCGCTGGGTTCGACACCCGTCACCATGCCCGCCTCGACTCCTGGAGCGTCGACGGTGTTGACAGAAACGTCGAAACCGAGTTTGGACAACTGTTGAAAGGCTGTCGCTGCCGGGCGGCCGACGAGGAGACTCGGATCGACCGTCACCAGCCTGGTTACGACGGCTGTTGTCGTCGTGGAGATGAGCGGTCTCTCGTCGCCGTCGTCACGAAGTAGGGCGAGAGCGGCCACGGCAATGACTGCGGAGAGGGCCGCAACACCGAGCCGTCGACGCAGACGTCGCGACGCATAAGGCTGCTGAGACATGCCGAGAGTCGGGGCTATCGAGACGATGCCGCCCGGCGGCATGATTGCGGTTCGCGACCCGTCGCTGTCGCCCATCATTTCTGTGCGCGCCAGCTCGTCGACGTCACCACTCGGCACGCCGGGTGGTGGCATGAGGTTCAACTGAAGACGTCGGAGAGTGGCCGCAAACGCGTGAGCATCGCGAGGACGATCGGCGGGATCCTTGGAAAGGGCTTCGACGATCGCGGCCCGCACTGCGGCGGGCACCGAGGCCGGCAGCGGCGGCAGTGGCTGGTGAACGTGGGCCATGGCCAACGCTCCCGCGTTGTCTGCTGTGAATGGCGGGCGTCCGGCGAGCATCTCGTAGCCGATCACCCCGAGCGAATAGATATCGCTCGCGGGCGTTGCTTCGGCGCCGATCGCCTGTTCGGGAGAGATGTACATGGCCGTGCCGATGACTTGCCCGACTTCGGTCAGCGCCACAGAATTCGCGGCACGGGCGATGCCGAAATCGGTGATCTTGATGGTTCCGTCATCGAGAAGGAGAAGGTTGCCCGGCTTGACGTCGCGGTGCACGACACCGAAAACGTGTGCAGCGTGCAGCGCTTCCGCGGTCTGGGCCAACAACGACAGGGCCATGCTGACGGGCAGCGCTCCTCGAGAAGCCATCACCTTCGAGAGGGGCTGGCCCGGAATGAGTTCCATGACGAGGTATGCGACGCGCTGCGCGTCGCGGCGGTCTTCGCCGTAGTCGAAGACACCGGCGATACCGCGATGTGTGAGCGCCGCGGTGTGTCGGGCCTCGGCTCGGAACCGCTCCAAGAAGACGGGGGAGTCGACGAGGTCGTGGCGCAGGATCTTCACCGCGACCTCGCGGCCCAACACAGTGTCGGTGGCAGCCCAGACCTCGCCCATACCGCCGATGGCGATCCGCGTCGTGAGCGAGTAACGCTCACCCAACACGGTTGTACTCGGATCACTGCTCTTCGGCGACGACGACGAAACGGAGGGCATGATGACTGGGGTACCCGATTTCTGCGTCTGCGACACCTTGGCTTGTGGGAGGACGAGCGCCGGTCATCATCCAAGCAGCGCTTCGTCGAGGAAGTTGACGACGCGGCGTTCGTATTCCTCGGGTTCGGCGGTGATGCCGCGTACGTGGCCGCCGTCGGTCTTCCACAGTTGCTTTGGCTCGTTCGCAGGGAGGTAGTACTGCTCGCTGAGCTCCTCGCCACCTTGCGCGTCGGCCGCGTGAATGAAGAACACCGGCACGTGAACACGCGTGACGAGGTCGGACAATTGGGGTGGTGGCATGTGGTTGGCGAAGATCGCCGTGGAGACGGTCGAGGTGAGGATGAGCGGCGCGACCAACCACTTGCCGGCAGAGTCGATCTCGAGGAAATCGCCGATGGATCGAACTCCGGCGCCCTCCGAGACCACTGCGCGGAGTGATTCGTTTTCCGCTGCGGTCTGGAGGAGCACCAATCCACGATGAAGATCTGAAATACCTGGATACGGAGGGGTTCATCGGTGTTCGCAACATCAAGGGAACCCATCTACCGGGCTCGAAGGCGACGAAAGTGCGATGAACTTGACGAAACCTTGATAACCACCGAGGGTGAAGTCACGACTCGCCCCCGTTGCGCGTTCAGTACACGCCCGGACTTGACATCGCCCGGGATCTGGGCGCATCTGTCAGCAGGGCAGCCGCCGCGGCGCGGGGAGACAACGTATGGGAAAGACGAGGCGCGGCGCCGTGGAGCGCGTCGGGCGCGCGACGTATCTCGTAGCGATCGGATTGTTGGTGATGTCGATCGGCAGCGATGCGTACGCCTCTCCTGCCGACAAAACCGTGGCCGAGGTCATTCTCGACGAGATCGGTCCCGGTTGGACACGCACCCGTCCCGACCCGGAGCCGTCAACCGCAGAGGGCGCGGTGCGGTTGTTCACGTCCGACGACCTGACGCTTCAGTTGCACGCCGAACCGAGCGTTGACTGCAGCAGCGGTGTGACTGGTCGGTCGAACAACTTGGCTCTGGTTCGATCTCTGGCGTTCGAGGAACTGCCAACTGACGATTCAGGAGTCGAGAGGTTCACGGCAGACACTGGTGGGGCACCGATCGCCGCTGCCGTCTTCTCGACAGCTCGGTTCGCATTTCTGGTCTTCGTCTTTGCGAATGACCATCGAATTGAGCTGAGCCCCGTACTCGATTCGGTCGTCGCTCTCCAGGCGGCACGTGACGGTGGAGTGGTGATCGACTCCGGTACAGCCGCGAGCCGACTCGACGACATCATCATCGATTCGCCGCCTGTACCCGGCCTTGGCAATCAACTCGACTACACCAGAGATGCATCGTGCGACCAATCCCTCGCCCAGTCGTCCGAGGTCATCGCGTTCGCGTCGAAGCACTCGACGGAGCGACTGCGAAGCTGGCTCGATCTCTCGACCAAGTCATCGGCAGTCATCAATCTCATCGACTATCCCTACGAGCTCTACGCTGGAATCGCCGCTGGTCCATTGTCATCGGGCCTCGAGCCGCTGCCGACGGATGCCATCGACGGACTCGACCGGATACCGAACGTCACTGCCTGGCGAGTTGACGGCGATCGGCCGCAGTACTTCGCCAAGTTTCGGCGAGGAAGAATTCTGGCGCTGATCGGCGTCGCCGAGGGGTCCGATCCGGCCGGGGCCCGTGCCACCTTGTCAGCGTTGGCCAGGGCGCAGTTCACCGCAATGCCGAGTGGAGCGACGTCGGCGATACGAGCACCGACCCCTGCCAAGAGTGTGATGACGTCGGGATCCTTGATCGCATTGATTGGCGTCGGAGTACTCGGCGTTCGACGCGCACGCGCCGGTCGCGTCGCGCGGACGCCGGTGAGGCGAGACGACGCCCGCTCGGTCGACGTCAGCGACCGCGCATCTGAGATGCGGCGGCGGGGAGCCGTTCTGGGAGCCGTGCAGGTTGCCTGCATCGTGGCAATTCTCGTTTTCCTTGCCTCCGATCTCGGCTGGATCCGCATCGTCGGCGCAGCTTCGACGGTGTTGCTCGGCATCGTCACCACCGTGTTGTGGCGTCGACAAGAAGGCCGCGTTCTCGGAGTCGTCTCGTCTGATCGAGTACATCCGCGTCCCTCGCCGGCATCGGTGCTGCTGACGACAGCAGCGTTGACGTTGCTCGCCTGCGGAGGCGGACTGGTCGTCTGGGGACTGCGCGAAACCTTGTTTGCTCCATCAATCACCCATCTACGACTCTCGGACCGATTGTCCATCGAGCCTCGACTACTTGCCTGGCTGATCGCGTTGATCGGTTTGATCGTGATCGTCATCGACTCGTTCGTTCTGCGTGCCGCACGAGCCGTCGCTCGCATCGGTTGGCGAGAGTGGACGGAAGCTGTTGCGCCGATCGTGTATCTCCGCTCGTTCGAGGACGACGACGTTCAACTCGCGAACGTGCTCTCGGCTCGGAGACCATTTCTGGAGTTCTTCACCCTGCGCGGGAGCGACGCGTTCGAGGAGTCCGTGGCCTGGGAACTGGCGTGCTACGGGCCCGTCCTGGCAATCGCCCGTCCTGGTCGGTCGCACGTCTCACTGGGTGCGGCGCGAATGCACCTCGGCGACGACGAGTGGAAGGCGGTGATCAGCGAACAGATCGCCGAGGCAAAGGCAGTTGTCATCACCATCGGCCGAACACCAGGATTGGCGTGGGAGATCGCGCACATCGTGCACGCCGGCCACCTGAACAAGACGGTGCTCGTCGTGCCGCCAGTCGACCCGGAGGAGATCCTCCTCCGATGGAATTTCATCGCCGACACGCTCGCTTCGGCCGGCGCCGGCGAGCACGTGATATCGGCCGACCCGGCATGCCTCGTTGCCGTCAAGGTTCGAGTTGCCGAGCGACCGACGACTGTCTACTGCGCCGACCGTCGCGACGAAGCCACCTACCGGGCCGCAGTCATCGCAGTGCTCGCTTGAGTGCGGTGCTGGTGCGGGCTGATTCCGTAGCGGCGTTTGAATGCTGTGCTGAACGCGAACGGGCTGCCGTAACCGACTGATCGTGCTGTACCGGTGACCGTCGAGGCGGGCTGGCACAGGAGGTCGGCTGCGAGGCTGAGCCGCCATTTGGTGAGATACGTGATCGGTGGTTCGCCGACGAGATCGTTGAAGCGGCGAGCCAGGTTGGCTCGAGATGTGCCGACCGTTCGAGCAAGTGTGGAGATGGTCCACGACTGCTCGGGGGAGTCGTGGATCAGTCGAAGTGTCTCGCCAATCAGTGGGTCGTGATGGGCGTCCCACCATGGCGAGTTGTCGACGTCTTGCTGATACCACGTGCGCAGGGTGTCGATGACGAGAATGTCGAGGAGCCGGTCGAGCACAGCTTGCTGCCCGGGCGAGTCGCGGACGATCTCGTCTGCCAGCATTGCGGCAATCGGGTGATGGGATTCGTGGTGAACGACGACGACTGCCGGGAGGGAGTCGAGCAGGTCGGTACCGAGTGCGGTCTTGCTCTCGTACGTGCCGGTGAGCATCGCAGTCGGGGCGTCGAGTGCGTGTCCCCACGTGCGAACACCGAGAACACATGCACACCGTTCGCAACCTCGCCGGTCTCACCGGCGTCACCACTGCCGCAGCATTGGGATCGGGACTCGCCGGCGGCGTGTTCTTCGCCTTCTCGTCGTTCGTCATGCCCGCGTTGCGCCGACTGCCCAGCGGCCAGGACATCGCCGCGATGCAGTCGATCAACAGGCAGGCACCCACGCCGGTGTTCATGACGCTGCTCTTCGGCACTGCGGCGCTATCGGCGGGGCTCGGGGTGCATTCGCTGCTGCGTCGTGACGAACCCCAGGCGGTGTGGCTTGGCGCGGGCTCGCTCACCTACCTGGCCTCGATCGTAGTCACCGCGTCGTTCCACGTTCCGAGGAACAACTCGTTGGCAGTGCTCGACCCCGGCACCGCCGAGTCCGCTCGCTACTGGTCGACCTACCTCTCGCAGTGGACGGCGGGCAACCATGCCCGCACGATCACATGCGCCGCGTCGGCTGTCTTGTTCACGATCGCAGCGCGGCGTATCGGTTAATCGCCGGGGGAACGATCAGTGCCGTTCGGATCGCTTCTCGGTGCGCTTCGTCGGCTCGTGGTGGTCGGGTTTGCTGGGTGCCGAGGGCGTGGTGATGATCGCGTACTCGGGGTTGAGGATCGCCCGCATGCCGTGATGCTCGCCAGCCACACCGGTGACCGACATGATCGTGCCCAGACGCACACCGCCGATCGCGCGGCGGCCGAAGAAGACCACTGTGATGCTTCCCGTTTCATCGGCGAGTGTGCATTCCAACGCTGGGTTGCCGCCCCATGGCTGCACCCTGATCGCACGCACCCGGCCGGCCACGGTCGAACGCTGCCTCGAGCCGAGGCTGGCGATGCGCGTGCGCTGTGCGGGGAGATCCGTCGACGTCACATTGGTCGCCGCCGGACCGGTCTTGGCAGGCTTGAACGTCGTCGGGGTTGCCACCGGTACGGCGGGAGCAGGTTCGGCTGCCGACCGGCCCCGACCGAGGTGGTAGGGCACGATCGTGACGTTGCAGTGCGGCGTGTCGCCGAGCGCGGCGACGATGGCATTCGAGGAACGGTCGTGCAGCAGGCGGTGCCACACCTTGGTGTATTCGCGCCGCGGGATCAGGATGGTCAGTTCGGTGTCGTGGCCAGCGGTTGCTTGGGCGGCGAGCTCCAGCGCTGCTCGCGGCATGCGGCGGTCGGGACACTCGACGATGTCGAGTGGGAATCGGGAGAGACCGAGATCGCCCCACGCCCTCACCAGCTGGCTGGTCCGCCACGAGTCGAGGTCGAAGTGCACGGCCCGCAGGTCATCGGGCTGCAGTGTGCGGGCGTACTGAATGGCACGGGCGGTCGCAGCGTCGAGCGTGTCGACCAGCACCACCACGGAGTGGGTGCGCATGGTGTGCGCTTCGGCTAGCGCCTGTGCATCTTCTTGCAGCTCGACGTCTTCGGCATGGTACGTCCGATTGAGCCGTACGACGATGTAGACCATGAGTGGTATCAGCACGACGATCACCCATGCGCCGTCGTGGAACTTCACAACGGTTACCACCACGAGCACCACCAGCGAGAGCAGCGCGCCTATGCCGTTGATCAACAGTCCGCGCTTCCACGAGGGCTCCTTGTGGGTGATGTGGTGCTTGGCCATTCCGGCTCCGCTGAACGTGAAACCGGTGAACACACCGATCGCATACAGCGGGATGAGGCGGCTGACCTCACCACCGGTGGCGACCAGCGTGACGATGGCCGCCGCGGCAAGGAAGATGATGCCGTTGGAGAACACCAATCGATGTCCGCGAATCGTGAGTTGGCGAGGCATGAAGTTGTCGCCGGCCTGGAACGATGCGAGTCGTGGGAAGTCGGCGAAGCTGGTGTTGGCGGCCAGCACGAGGATCAGCATCGTGCCGGCTTGC
>JANPBZ010000214.1:0-5652 GCA_031430695.1 Ilumatobacteraceae bacterium | reverse complement strand
GCGCAGCTTCACCGAGACAATCGCGGTGATGCCTTCGCGAATGTCTTCGCCGAGCAGGTTCTCGTCTTTTTCCTTCAGCAGGTTCTTGGCCCTGGCGTACTTGTTGACCTCGCTGGTGAGCGCGGTCTTGAAACCCTCGACGTGCATGCCACCTTCTATGGTCGAGATGCCGTTGGCGTAGCCATGGATGCCCTCGTAGTAACCGGTGTTCCATTGAATCGCGATGTCGAGCGTCTGGTTGTCGGTGTCGTCTTCGTCTTCGTAGTGAGCGACCTTGGAGAACAGGGCCTCTTTCGATGCGTTGAGGTGCTTGACGAAATCGACGATGCCACCCTTGTACTGAAAGGTCTGCTCGAACTGTCGCTCCGGACGCTCGTCGTGGAAGACGATCTCCAACCCCTTGTTGAGGAACGCCATCGTCTGCAATCGCTCGAGCACCGTGCGCGCCACGAACTCGGTGCCCTCGGCGAGGAACACGGTGGGGTCTGGCCAGAACGAGACCGACGTACCGTTCTTGCGCGACAGCGGACCGCGTGCCGGCGTGTCGCCAACCATTGTGAGCTTGCCCTGCGGCTTGCCGCCCTTGGCGTACTCCTGCTGGTAACGCTTGCCGCCCTTGTCGATCTCGATGAGCAACCGCTCGCTGAGAGCGTTGACCACACTGACGCCCACGCCGTGTAGCCCACCGGAGACCTTGTAGCCGGCCCCACCGAACTTGCCGCCGGCGTGCAACACCGTGAGCACAACCTCGGCAGCGCTCTTGCCTTTGTGCGGACCTGAGGGATACGGATCGACCGGCACGCCGCGACCGTTGTCGTCGACACGACAGCCGCCATCGGGCAACATCGTGACCGCGATACGCGTGCAGAAGCCGGCCATCGCCTCGTCGACGGCGTTGTCGACGACCTCCCAAATGAGGTGGTGGAGGCCCGCCAAACCGGTGGACCCGATGTACATTCCTGGTCGTTTTCTTACCGGGTCGAGACCTTCTAAAACCTGGATGTCTTTTGCGCCGTAATCGGCCGTTGGCTTGTTGGTGTCGAACGACACGCGCACCTCAATCTATCGGCAAGAAAAGCATGCTTGACCTGCGGTTTTATTGGCGACCCTGGAGCTGGCTTCCTGCGCTTCAGCTGCTGTCGCGATCAGCACCCATCCTATCGGAAGGGTGTGACACAGAGGTGGCAATCCGAGCACGAATCTGGCATCGAGGAGGGGCCGCTAGAACCGACGAACCCTGACCTCGATTGTCTCGACAATCGCGCCGGCAACTTCGAGGAGTCGTTGCTTCAGTGTGGTCTCCAAGAAGCGCAGTTGCGTCGCCCATGCGGGGTCGTCGACCTCGACGATCAGCTTCGTTCCATCCAGCTTCACCGGCTTCACATGCGCGGCCACAGCATCGCCGACAGCCTCGGACCACCGCCCGAAGACGCCGCCCATCTGGCTGGCCGTCTGCCCCGACGACACAGCGTCGGACATGTCGTGACGCAGTGAACGAACAACCCTGTCGAGGCTCTCACCGAACGGCACGGGGTCGCGACTCACGACATCACCATGCCAGCTTCGATCCGCACAATGGCGTCGGGGTGAGCAGCTTCCGGAAGCACGCCCGCCGTCGTCAACACGACCTGCCCTGGCGGAAGGTGGCGCAGCAGAGCCTCGCATCGCCCAGGGTCGAGTTCGCTGAGTACGTCGTCGAGTACCAACACCGGTGCACTGCCCGCCTTGTCGGTCACCAGTCGGTGCGCTCCCAACCGCAGCGCGAGGGCCAGCGTCCGTTGCTCGCCCTGGGATGCGTGTGTGCGCGCCGGCATACCGTTGATGAACAACTCGACATCGTCGCGATGCGGACCGACACTCGAGACACCACGGCGGACGTCGTCGACCCGCGCCTCGGCCAGCGCGACACCCAGTCCACGTTGACGCCATGGCGGTTCGTAGCGCAGCTCGATGTTGGTCTGCCGGTCGGCGAGCTGCTCGTACGCCTCGCTGACCAATGGCGCCAGTCGGGCAACCAGCACCGCTCTCGCGTGACCGAACTGGTCCCCCACTTCCGCCATCTTCGAATCCCACACATCGAGGGTCAGCGCAGCCTCATCGTTCAGCCGTCCGCCCAGTTGCTTTAGCAGCATGTTGCGTTGCTTGACGATGCGATCCAACTCCAGTCGCAGCGCGTCGTACTTCAGAGCCAGCGCGACCAGCACGTCGTCGAGGAAACGGCGCCGGCCGCCAGGACCCTCCTTGACCACCGCGAGATCATCGGGCGAGAACACGGTCACGCGCATCACCCCGAGCAGATCGCGGGCTCGGCCGAGCTTCTGCCGATTGACCAGCACTCGATTGCGACCGTTTCGGCTGAGTTCCAATTCGACGAGCACCTCGCGTCCGTCGTCGTGTACGACCGTTGCCCGTACGACCGCGGCGTCGGCGCCGACGCGGATCAGCGCGTCGAGCGGAGCACCACGAAAACTGTCGAGCGTGGCCAGATACGCCATTGCCTCGGCCAAGTTGGTCTTGCCTTGACCGTTGAGCCCGACGACCGCCGTCGTGCCCGGTTCGAAGTCGAACGCCGCGTTCGCGTAGTTCCGAAAGTCGACCAACTCGAGCCGAGAAACGATCACGGTTCCTACGGCACGCGGACGGGCATCAACAGATACAGGTAGTCGTCGTTGCCGACGCCGCGAACGACGGCCGGCTTCAACGAATCGAGCGTTGACAACGTGATTGAATCCGAGGAACACGCTTCGACACCCGAGGCGAAGTACTCCGGATTGAAGGCCACCGTCAGTTCGGTGCCTTCGTAGGTGGCATCGAGTTCTTCTGAGGCGTTGCCGACGTCTTGGGTGATGGCAGTGAGCCGCAGCGTGTCGCCCCCCATCTGCAGTCGCACCGGCGTGGCATCTTTGGCCAGGATCTTGACGCGGCGAACCGCCTCGAGTAGCGGCTCACGTTCGACCGTGAGCGTGTTGGGATGACTCGCAGGAATGAGCTGGCGATAGTTGGGGAACTCGCCCTCGATCAAACGAGTCGACAGGCGAGTGCCACCGACTTCGAACGTAGCGTCGCGATCGCCGAGGCGCATCGTGAGCTCTTCGCCGCCACCGACCAGTCGCTGCAGTTCGTTGAGCGCTCTGCCGGGCACGAGTACTTTCTGATCCGCTCCGAGCACTTGATGATCCGCGAGATCGCGAACCGCAAGACGGTACGAATCGGTTGCCACCATGCGCAGACCACCGTTCTCGGCAGTCAACAACACACCAGTCAGGATCGGCCGAGCCTCGTCGGTGCTGGCAGCACGCACGACCTGACGCAATGCTTCACCGAAGGCCGTAGCCGGCAACGTGACCGACGATGTCGTTGGAGTCGCGAGCTTCGGATAGTCGTCGAACGCCAGTGGCCGAACGCTGAACTGCGACCGCCCGCCAGTGATGCTCACCTCGTCACCGTCGACGGCCACTTCCACTTTGCCGGCACCCATCGAGCGAACGATGTCGGCAGCAAGCCGGGCCGGAAGCACGACGCCACCGTCGTCGTCACCACCCACCGCGAGCGTGAGTTGAATGGTGAGGTCGAGGTCGGTACCCGTGATGCTCAACTGATCGCCGACGAGTTCGAGGCGCAGACCAGACAGCACAGGGAGCGCCCCGGTGCGGCCTGTGGCGGCGCGTCCTGCTGTGGAGAGCGCTTCGGCAAGTGCTTCGCGTTCGCAACGGAACTTCACAGGGAGGCCTTTCTTACAATGAGGTGATGTATAAAGGTAATAGCAGTAATAAGGGCTGTGGACTGTGTATAAGTGGTTGATCGGCCAGCGTAGGGGTCGGAACTGCGTCCCCATGCGTATCCACCTCCGTACACAGGCCGGAAATGACACAACTGTGGTTCGGTGGACAGCGTTGGTGTTGTCCCCGGATTGTGGCCCGTCGTCCACATAACGCGCACAGCTAGGCCTTCTTCAGTCGCTGCACCAGATCGGTGACCTGATCGTAGACCTGCTTGCGTTCCTTCATCAGCCGCTGAATCTTGTCGACGGCGTGAATGACGGTGGTGTGGTCGCGGCCGCCGAAGAGTCGGGCGATCGCCGGGTAGCTGAGATCGGTGAGCTCACGGAAGACGTACATCGCCATCTGCCGAGCGGTGACGAGCGGTCGTTGCCGGCTCTTGCCGCGCAATGCCTCGACGCTGTGGCCGAGGATGACAGCCATCTCGCTGAGCAGTTCGTCGTCGGTGCGTGGCTTGACATAGGTGTCGCTCATGAGATCGGTGAGCAGTTGCTCGGCAAGGTGCGTGCTGATAGGCACGTGATTGAGGCTGGCGTAGGCGGTGACGCGGATCAAAGCGCCTTCGAGCTCACGGATGTTCGTGGTGATCCGCGAGGCGATGAGCTCGAGTGTCTCGGAAGGTACCGGGCTCTGATCGCGCTCGGCCTTGTTGCGCAAGATGGCCAGACGGGTTTCGAGATCGGGGGGTTGAATGTCGGTGATCAAGCCCCACTTGAATCGTCCGCGCAGCCTCTCTTCCAGGGTTGGGATGGCGTCGGGCATACGGTCGCTGGATATCACTATCTGCTTGTTCGCGCCGTGCAGCGAGTTGAACGTATGGAAGAACTCCTCCTGCAGACCTTCCTTGCCCTCCATGAACTGGATGTCGTCGATCAACAGCACGTCGATGTCGCGATAGCGACGCTTGAAGTTGGCGATGGTGTTGGTGCGGATGCCGTCGACGTATTCGTTGAGGAACGTTTCGGTGCTGACGTAGCGGACAATGTCGTGTTGGTAGTGACTGTGCACGTAGTGCCCGATGGCGTGGAGTAGGTGCGTCTTGCCGAGACCCGCCGAGCCATAGATGAACAACGGGTTGTACGAACGACCGGGAGTTTCGGCGACCCTCAGTGCCGCGGCGAGCGCGAATTGATTCGACGCGCCCTTGACGAATGCTTCGAAGGTGTATCGCGGGTTCATTCCCCCGCTCGAGCTCGGTGTCGCCGAGGCGCTCCTGCCGCTGCTGTTGATCTGCTCGACGGCGGGGTCGGGGACCTGCTCGACGAACTCCTGCTCTGCTGCGTCGGCGACTTGCACTTCGACGACGAACTGCCGATTGGCGGCGCCGATCTCCTCCAGTGCATCGCGCACTAGGGGTAGATAACGCGACAGGATGCGGTCGCGAGTGTGACCGTTGGGGGCGCCGACCCGCAACATCGACGGATCGCTGTCGAGCGCAGTGACATCTTGGAAGGTCGAGAACCAGACCGCCTCGGAGACCTGGGCCCGTAGCAGCTGGGCCACCGCTGTCCACAACTGATCATGGTCGCTCACCTGCACCTCCATTCATGAAGTCGATCGTTGTCCACATAATTGTCCACATCATGTGGACAATTCAAATCTGTGGGAGGAAGGAACGCTAGCAGGCTGGACGTGGCACCCTGCACGGGCGTCTCGTGACCAGGGACGGGACCTCCGCCGCCGCGAACACGTGCTCTCGGTTGCTATGCGACCGTTCTCCGCCCTAGCCTGTTCGGTTGGCCGGGTTAGCCGAGAAGTTGCGGCGTTCCTTTCCATATTCTCACTTGCCATCGAAAGTGCTGTTCACCATGAGTGCACGGCCGAGGAGGGTTGCGTGAAGCGCACCTACCAACCGAACAATCGTCGCCGCGCC
>JANPBZ010000213.1:0-5900 GCA_031430695.1 Ilumatobacteraceae bacterium | reverse complement strand
CAAAGAGCAGACCGTGTTCATGGGCGACTTCCCGATGATGACCGAGAAGGGCACGTTCATCATCAACGGCACCGAGCGCGTCGTCGTGTCGCAGCTCGTGCGTAGCCCCGGCGTGATCTTCGAGCCGGGCGAGCGATTCCGCCTTCGTA
Source organism: Ilumatobacteraceae bacterium (assembly GCA_031430695.1). Lineage (GTDB taxonomy): Bacteria > Actinomycetota > Acidimicrobiia > Acidimicrobiales > Ilumatobacteraceae > JAENVT01. The sequence goes on along the minus strand of JANPBZ010000213.1, from coordinate 5,751 downwards.
ACCTCAGCAAGCACCAGCTCGTCAAGGGCACGGTGCACCCGTACCGTGGTGAGTGGCTGGAGTTCGACGTCGAGCACAAGCCGGGCAAAGACGTCACCGCCGGCACCCGCGTCGCCCGCAAGCGGCGCATGGGCATCTTCACCCTGCTGCGCGCCTGTGGCTACGACGAAGAGCATGCTCCCGGTTTCCTCGAGCGCTTCGTCGCCCAGTTCGACTTCCTCGAAGGCCAGTGGGAGAAGGAAAAGCACGTCGCCCCCACGCAGAACGAGGCGCTGGTCGAGATCTACAAGCGTGCCCGCCCAGGTGAGCCGCCGACCGTCGAGTCGGCACGTGCGTACTTCCGCAACGCCTTCTTCGAGAACCGTCGCTACGACCTCAGCCGTGTCGGCCGCTACAAGCTCGACCGCAAGCTCGGCGGCGAGGTTGCCAAGCTCGATGAGCTGTTCGGCAAGGGCACCCGCGAACTCGGTTCGTTCTTCCGCAGTGAAGGCGACGACCCGACCAAGCGCAGCATGAACAGCGACCCCGACGACACCGACGTGTTGCGCCCCAACGAGATCGTTGCCGCCGTCAGCTACATGCTGCACCTCGTCAAGCAGGAGCCGGGCTACCGCCTCGACGACCAGGACCACTTCGCCAACCGCCGCATCCGCAGCGTCGGTGAGCTGATCCAGAACCAGGTGCGCATCGGCCTCAGCCGTATGGAGCGCGTGGTTCGCGAGCGCATGACCACCCAAGACGTCGAGGCCATCACCCCGACGACGCTGGTCAACATCCGCCCGGTCGTGGCCGCCATCAAGGAGTTCTTCGGGACCTCGCAGTTGTCGCAGTTCATGGACCAGGTCAACCCGTTGTCGGGCCTGACCCACCGTCGCCGCCTGTCGGCGCTCGGACCCGGTGGTCTCAGCCGTGAGCGTGCCGGCTTCGAAGTGCGCGACGTGCACTTCAGCCACTACGGCCGGATGTGCCCCATCGAGACCCCGGAGGGCCCGAACATCGGCCTCATCGGTGCGCTCAGCACCTTTGCCCGCGTCAACCCCTACGGCTTCATCGAGACGCCGTACCGGGTCGTGAAGCACGGCAAGGTCTCTGGTGAGATCCGTTACATGGCTGCCGACGAGGAAGAGAACTACGTCGTCGCTCAGGCCAACACCCCGATCAATGCCGACGGCACCTTCAAGGACGCGCGCGTGCTCGTGCGCCGCAGCCCACAGGCTGCCAGCCTCGAGGACCTGCGCAAGATGCTGGAGGCCGAGAGCTTCTTCGGCGCCACCACCGACATCGCCTCGGTTCCGCCGATCGAAGTGCAACTCATGGATGTCAGCCCGAAGCAGATCGTTTCGGTCGCTACGGCCTTGATCCCGTTCCTCGAGCACGACGACGCCAACCGTGCCTTGATGGGCGCCAACATGCAACGCCAGGCCGTTCCGCTGGTGCGCGCCGAGGCTCCGTACATCGGCACCGGAATCGAGGATCGGGCAGCGCGCGACGCCGCCGATCTGATCCAGGCAACGGGCGACGGCGAGATCACCGAGGTCAGCGGTTCATCGATCACGGTGACCTACAAGGTGACCGACGGGCAACCCGGCGGCAAGCGGGTGTACCCGCTCAGCAAGTTCCGCCGCAGCAACCAGGACACGTGCATCAACCATCGCGCCCTGGTCAAAGAAGGCGACAAGGTCGTGAAGGGCACCATCATCGCCGACGGTCCCTCGACCGATCATGGCGAGCTGGCGCTCGGCAAGAACCTGCTGGTCGCCCTCATGCCGTGGGAGGGCTACAACTTCGAGGACGCCATCATCTTGAGCGAGCGCCTCGTCAAAGACGACGTGCTCACCTCGATCCACATCCACGAGCACGAGGTCGACGCCCGCGACACCAAGTTGGGTCCCGAGGAAATCTCTCGTGACATCCCCAACCTCAGCGACGACATCCTTCGCGACCTCGACGACCGCGGCATCATCCGCGTCGGCGCCGAGGTCGGCCCTGGCGACGTGCTGGTCGGCAAGGTCACCCCGAAGGGCGAGACCGAGCTGACGCCAGAAGAGCGCCTGCTGCGCGCCATCTTCGGCGAGAAGGCCCGCGAGGTGCGCGACACGTCACTCAAGGTTCCTCATGGTGAGAGCGGCAAGGTCATCGACGTCAAGGTGTTCACCCGCGAAGACGGCCACGAGCTGCCGCCTGGCGTCAACGAACTCGTGCGGGTCTATGTCGCCCAGAAGCGCAAGATCTCGGTCGGCGACAAGCTGGCTGGTCGCCACGGCAACAAGGGCGTCATCTCCAAGATCCTGCCGATCGAAGACATGCCATACATGGTCGACGGTACTGCCGTCGACATCATCCTCAACCCGCTCGGCGTGCCCAGCCGCATGAACGTCGGTCAGGTGCTCGAAGCGCACCTCGGCTATGCGGCTCGATGGGGTTGGAAGGACGTCAAGAACGGCAAGCAGGTCGGCGACGAGCCCATCCGCGGCACCGAGTCGAAGACACGGCCCAACACCAAGCCCAGCACGTTCATCGCCACCCCGGTGTTCGATGGTGCTCACTGGGACGAAGAAGAGGCTGCCGGCAAGCACCCGACGATCCAGTCGATCTTCGAGAACCTCAACGCCGAGGGCGTCGACGGTGTTCGCATGATTCAGCTCGACGGCAAGACACCACTACGCAACGGTCGCACCGGTGAGTTGTACGACAACCCGGTCACGGTCGGTTACATGTACATCCTGAAGCTGGCCCACCTGGTCGACGACAAGATCCACGCCCGCTCGACCGGCCCATACAGCATGATCACCCAGCAGCCGTTGGGTGGCAAGGCACAGTTTGGCGGCCAGCGCTTCGGTGAGATGGAGGTGTGGGCCCTCGAGGCCTACGGCGCGGCGTACTGCCTGCAGGAACTGCTGACCATCAAGTCCGACGACGTGCTCGGCCGAGTCAAGGTCTACGAGGCGATCGTCAAGGGCGAGAACATCCCCGAGCCCGGCATCCCCGAGAGCTTCAAGGTGCTGATGAAGGAGATGCAGGCGCTGTGCCTCAATGTCGAGGTGCTCGCCGACGATGGTTCCGAGATCGAGATGCGCGAGATGGACGAAGACGTCTTCCGCACCGCCGAGGAGCTGGGCATCGACATCAGCCGCAACGAGCGCGGCACCGACGAAGACGACCGCGAGCGCGAGGCACGACGTGCCGCCCGCAACGCGAGCTACTGACAAATAGACGAGAACTGACGAGAAGCGACGAACGAGAACCGAGACCCTGATGCTTGATGTGAACATGTTCGACCAGTTGAAGATCGGTCTGGCCACGGCCGACCAGATTCGACTGTGGTCCCACGGTGAAGTGAAGAAGCCCGAGACGATCAACTACCGCACGCTGCGTCCCGAGAAGGACGGCCTGTTCTGCGAGAAGATCTTCGGGCCAACCCGCGACTGGGAGTGCTACTGCGGCAAGTACAAGCGAGTGCGCTTCAAGGGCATCATCTGCGAGCGCTGTGGCGTCGAAGTCACCCGTTCGAAAGTTCGCCGCGAGCGCATGGGACATATCGAGCTCAGCGCGCCCGTCGTGCACATCTGGTATCTACGCGGCACGCGCAGCTGGTTGGCGTACCTGCTGGCCGGCATCGAGCCGAAAGAAGAGCTCAAGGCCAAGCAGCTCGAGAAGGTCATCTACTTCGCCGCCAACCTCGTCACGTGGGTCGACGAGGATGCACGTCATGAGAACCTCGCCAACCTCGAAGCCGAGTACATCGAGGAGCGCGACGCTGTTCGCAAGGAACTCGACCTGGCCATCGATCGTCGCATCAAGGATGCCGAGACCGAGGCCGAGAAGGCCGAGTCCGAAGGCGCCGACGCCCGCAAGGCGCGCAACGCCCTCGACAAGGAGCTCACCGGCATCCGCGAGCGGTACGAGATGGAACTCGATCTACTTGCCCGCACGTGGGATGAGTTCAAGAGTCTCCACAGCCGCCTGATCATCGACGACGAACTGCTGTGGCGCGAGCTTCGCGACCGCTACGGCGACTACTTCGAAGGCGGCACCGGCGCCGATTCGATCAAGTCGCTGATCGACCGCATCGACTTCGACGTCGAAGAGGTCAAGCTGCGCAGCGCCATCGACCACAACGCCAGTGGTCGCAAGCCGCTCTCGGCCCAGCGTCGCCAGAAGGCGATCAAGCGTTTGAAGATCGTTGCCTCGTTCAATCAGCGCGATGACCACGGTCGTCGCCTCAACGACCCGAAGGCAATGATCCTCGACGTCGTGCCGGTGATCCCGCCGGAGCTGCGCCCGATGGTGCAACTCGACGGCGGCCGTTTCGCCACCAGCGACCTCAACGACCTCTACCGCCGCGTGATCAACCGCAACAACCGCTTGAAGCGCCTGCTCGATCTCGGCGCACCAGAGATCATCGTCAACAACGAGAAGCGCATGCTGCAAGAGGCCGTCGACGCATTGTTCGACAACGGCCGTCGTGGCCGTCCGGTCACGGGACCGGGCAACCGTCCTCTCAAGTCGCTGTCCGACATGTTGAAGGGCAAGCAGGGCCGCTTCCGTCAGAACCTGCTCGGCAAGCGCGTCGACTACTCCGGTCGTTCGGTCATCGTCGCCGGGCCAACCCTGCGGCTGCACCAATGCGGTTTGCCGAAGCTCATGGCCCTCGAACTGTTCAAGCCGTTCGTCATGAAGCGCCTCGTCGACCTCGAGCTGTCGCAGAACATCAAGTCGGCCAAGCGGATGGTCGAGCGTCGGCGCCCGCAGGTGTGGGACGTGCTCGAAGACGTCATCAAGGAGCACCCGGTTCTGCTGAACCGTGCACCCACGCTGCACCGTCTAGGCATTCAGGCTTTCGAGCCGGTGCTGGTCGAGGGCAAGGCGCTGCAGATTCACCCGTTGGTCTGCACCGCGTTCAACGCCGACTTCGACGGTGACCAGATGGCCATCCACGTACCACTGTCCGCCGAGGCTCAAGCCGAGGCACGCGTCCTCATGCTCAGCGCCAACAACATCTTGTCGCCGGCGTCGGGTCGCCCCATCGTGACGCCGTCACAGGACCTCATCATCGGTGGCTACTACCTCAGTGAGATCATGGACGACTCCAAGGGCACCGGCCGCGTCTTCCGTCACACGTGGGAAGTGCTGCGTGCCCTCGACGAGGGTTCGCTGAACCTGCACTCGCTCATCACGCTGCGTCGGCCGTCTCTCGGCGGCCGCCCGGCCGATACCTTCGAGACCACTGCCGGTCGCCTGCTGTTCGAAGAGGCATTGCCAGCCGACTACACACTCCGCTTCGGTCACATCGATCATCTGGTCAAGAAGAAGGAAATGGGTGTGATCGTCGAGCGTCTCAGCGATCACTATCCCAAGTCGGCAGTTGCCGCCGCGCTCGATGCGCTCAAGAACGTCTGCTATCGCTACGCCTCACAGAGTGGTCTGACCGTGTCGATCGATGACGTCAAGACGCCGAAGGCCAAGAAGGCACTGCTCGACGAGTACGAGGCTCGCGCCGACAAGGTCGAGAACCAGTTCCGCCGTGGCATCATCACCGACGGCGAGCGCCGTCAGCAGGAAGTGCGAATCTGGACCGACGCCACCGCCGAGGTCCAGAAGGCGATGGAACTGGAGTTCAAGGCGCAGCGGTTCAACCCGATCGACATGATGGTCGGCTCGGGTGCCCGCGGCAACATGACCCAGATGCGTCAGATCGCCGGCATGCGCGGCCTGGTGGCCAACCCTCGTGGTGACATGATCCCGCGTCCG
>JANPBZ010000212.1:0-5235 GCA_031430695.1 Ilumatobacteraceae bacterium | reverse complement strand
GCGTCGGCGATCAGTCTGATTTGTTCCTCAACGGTGAGCATCGATGACTCCTAGGTCGTTGCGAAGGCGATCAAGTCCGCGACCGATGTGTGTAGAAACCGTCGACGCGCTGATACCCATGACATCCGCGATGTCTGCATGTCCCCATCCGCATCCGTGAGCGAGCCAGATCGCCGTGCGTTGCGTCTTTGGGAGCGCGAGGAGCACCTCGACGAGGCGTGGCTCGACGTCGGGAATCGACACAGACTGGTCACGGAACAGCCGCGGCGTCTTGCGTGTTCGGGCGTGTGATTGACCCACCCGAAATAGGTAGCCGACCGGGTTCGCCATCCCAGCGAGCCTGTCCCAATGCTCGTACGCGAACGCCAGCGCCTCAGCAACGGCGTCCTCGAGGTGATTGATACCAACCGCTCCGAGCAATGCCCGGCGAAGCCGCGGTTCGACGCTCAGCACGAATACCTCGAATTCCGCATCGCTCACCACGCTGCACACATCCTCACATCAACAGAGACCGCCGAGGTGCAAAGTCGCGCCACATACGATCCACGAAAGTTGCTTGGCCGCCGGTGCTTGGCCGCCAAAGCCCACGTCGGCTGTTCAAGCGGTCCGACGAACGGCCAGCTGGCCCCGGGGGTGGGGTTCAGCCGATCTGGATGGAGGCCAGGGCCTCGTCGAGGGCGGCTCGGTCCTGCGGCGATGTGCTCGGGTAGGAAGCAACGCCGATCGCGAGACGGGTGCCGTCGACGTCGAGGACCCAATACTGGAGGTGTTCGTTGGGGCCTTTCGCCCAGTTGCCGGGAGCGTTCTCAATAGGAAGGCCGGGCAGATCATAGAGGGCGAACACCCCGCCAAAGCCCACCTTCTTCTTGCACTCGTCCGCGTTGTAGTCGGGGACGGTGTACTCGATCTGCTTTCCGGCGTAGCCGTCGACGGTGACGTCGACCGCTGCGGTGGCGGCGAAGTCGGGCACGTCCGCCCACGCAGCCACAAGGTCATCAACGGTCGGACCAACCGGCGGGTCGAGCAGCACCCATTGGCACCCGTCGACGTAGATGTTGGATATGTCGTCGACAATCACCCCGACGGTGTCGGGCTTGTAGGCCGTCCACCCCCCGAAGACGATCCAGTCGTCCGGCACGGTGAACGTGACCGGAATGTTCGCACTGGTCACGGTGAAGCTAACGGTCTTCGTTGTGGGTGCGACGGTGGAAGTTGGTGCGACGGTGGTCGGTGCGACGGTTGGCTGTACTGCGGGCGCCGGTTCCACGTCGTCATCGGAGTTCATGCTGTTGATGGCGATCGCGGCGACCCCGATGACGACAACGACGGCTGCGGCTGCCATCGCGATGCGCCGGCGGTTTCTGACTTCGCTGGTGGGTGGTGAGTCGACGGACACGTAGTTCTCCTTCACTTGAACGAGTTGCTGTTCGGATTCAACATGAGCCCTGCGTGGCCGACGCGAAGGCGGGATCGGGCGTTGTTCGTACACCGAGGTCAGACTCGGAGCGACCGGCGCGGCGTCCAAGAACTGATGCATTGCTCGGGTCACTCCGGGTGGCCATTGATGTTTCATCTGAGCTGCTCCTCAAGCTGAGTGCGTGCGGACGTGAGCGCGCGTTCGGTGCTTCGGCGAGAGAGCATCAATGTTGCGGCGATCTCCTCGACGGTGAGATCGAGCCAGTAGGCGAGATAGAGAACCGAGCGTTGTCGCACCGAGAGTCGGCTCATCGCGTCGGCCACCTCGACACTGTCCTGTACAGTCTCCACACATTCATGCGGCGCCGCGGTTGTCTCGCGCAGACTTCGACGCCGATCCGATCTCCTTGTGCCGAGGGCTTCGTTGAGCACGGCTCGGAACAGGTAGGCGCGGTGTTCGGTGACCGACCGCCATGAATGCGACGACATGGCCTTGAGAATCGCCCCTGAGAACACGTCCTCAGCCGATCCGGCCCCGACGAGTGTCGTCGCGAAGCGAATGAGCTCATCCGCATGTTTGCGATAGATCTCCTCGTCGCGGCTATCCACTACCTTCTACGATGCCGCAGAAGCACGAATCCCGCCATGCCGCGCCAGATCTCTGCCGTTCCGGGTGGTCGACCTTCCGACCCACCACGCGCGATCACCAGAACAACCCGGCCTGCTCCACCGGGATGACCGCGAGCTTGCGCCGTCGATCTACACCGTTGGGTGAAGGGCAATACTCGCTCGCCGTGTCGCGGACAGGGGACAGTCTCGGCGCGTTGCCGTGGTCCGGCGAAGAGCCGGCGCGTGCCCCCGGCGGTGAGGTTCAGCCGAACTGGATGGAGGCCAGGATCTCGTCGAGGGCGGCTCGGTCCTTCGGCGACGTGTCCGGGAAGTACGTCGCGGTGATCACGAGTCGGGTGCCGTTGACGTCGAGGATCCACAGTTGGTGGTGCTGGTTGGGCCCTTGTGCCCAGTAGTCGCCGCCATCCCAAGATTTCGTCAGTTTGAAGTCTCCGTATGGGCAGTCTTGCGTGTTGTAGTCGGGGACGGTGAACTCGATTTGCTTTCCGGGGAACCCGTCGACGGTGATGTCGATCGCAGCGGTGGCGTGGAATCCGGGCAGGTTCGCCCACGCCGAGGCGAGGTCGTCAACGGTCGGTCCGACCGGGGGGTCGACCAGCACCGACGGGCAGGAATCGGTGTAGATGTTGGCCACATTGTCGAAACCCACCGCGAAGATCGGGTTAGCGAGCGGCTTGGCCACGTACCAGTCGTTGTCCACCCAGCCGGCCGGCACGGCGAACGTGTCCGGTCGGTTCGGCTGGTCGTCGTTATGCGTCGTTCGTTATGTGTCCCGAACGGCACTTCGGCCACGCGCCCAGCGGCCGCGCGTTCTGGGGCACATGAGTCGTCGTCGATGCGCGGCCCGAGCCGTCGTTCGGGTCGACGGCCGCAGCGACCTCGGCGCCAACGCCTCACGACCGTCGGCGGGCGGGCTTCGGGGGGTAGAGGGCCGCGAGTGTGCCGAGCAGCTTGGGGAGCAGTGAGCTGAAGCGGCCCTCGCCCCAGGGGAGGCCGGGCTCGTTGGCGATTGCCTGGCCGATGACGCCGCTGATGAGGACCGATGTGACCCATAGGGCCTCGTCGGAGTCGGCACCGGCGCCGAGTTGACCTGCCGCGGCGGCGTTGGCTAGCGCCTGGCGTTGGAGCCGGACCATCTCGACGCTGGTCGCCATGGCCTCGGGCGTCGGCTGGAAGCTGGGGACGGGGCGCCAGAACAGCAGTTGCGCTGTTGCCGGGTGGGCGAGCGCCCAGCGGCCGCTGGCCTCGAGGCCGGCGGCCAGAGCGTCGAGGCCCGGTTCGGCTCGCGCCATCGCGGTGCGCATGATCTCGAGGTGGGTTCGCTGGCCGCGTTCGAAAAGGGCGTCGTAGATGGCCAGAAGCGAGTCGAAGTACTTGTAGATCGACGGCGGCTTCACGCCGAGCCGACGGGCGACCTCCGAAAGGCTGAGGCCGTTGACGCCCTCCTCGGTCATCACGTCATCGGCGATGGCGAGGATTTCTTCGATGGTGTCCTGGCGCCGGCGAGCTCGACGGTCGCCTGGTGCGGGGGCGGTTCCCTGTGTCGTCGACGACATGCGGTGTATTGTAGCAGAAGATTCTCTTGACAGCAATGGCTAAGATTATTAGCTTTAGGAACATCACCGTGAGAGAGGGAAGCGTCCGATGGCACCGAAGAACCAGCGTTGGTGGTTGACCGAAGACCACGTCGAGCTCGACATCAAAGCCAGCGCCGACGCGCTGTACGCGATGGTCTCCGACCTGCCCCGCATCGGGGCGTGGAGCCCGGAGTGCGAGCGCGTCGACTGGGAGGGCGACGTCACCGTCGCCGTGGAGGGCACCACTTTCATGGGGCACAACGCGGTGGGACCCGGGCGGCGCATCCGCTACTCGCGCCACGGCCGGGTGCTGGTCGCCGATCCGGGGCGCGAGTTCGCCTTCGTCACCGACGAGGGCGGCCGGGAGTCCACCGTGTGGCGCTACCGGTTCGAGCCCCAGGGCGACAGCAGCACCAGGGTGACCGAGGGCTACGAGGTGCGGTGGATCCCGACGTGGGCTCGCATCCTCGACGTGCCCACCAACCGCCACAAAGAACTGCTCAAAGGCATGCGCACCACCCTCGAGCGCCTGAAGGCGGCGGCCGAGGCCGAGCACCGGGGCGCATCAGCTCCCACCGAGGCCCAAAAGGAGGCCGGGTCATGACCACCTGCTTCACGGCCACCCCCGGCGTCGATGTGATCACAACGACCGCCGACATCCCCGCCCTCGGCTCGCTCGCCATCAACGCGTTCGTGCTGCACGGCAGCGAGCCCGTCCTCGTCGACACCGGCACCGTTGCCGGCGGCGCCGAGTTCATGTCGGCGCTGACGTCGATGATCGATCCGGGCGAGCTGCGCTGGATCTGGCTGACCCACACCGACTTCGACCACATCGGCTCCCTGGCCACGCTCCTCGATGCCAATCCCTACCTGCGGGTGATCACGTCGTTCCTCGGGGTCGGCATCATGGGGCTGTCATCGACGCCGCTGCCGATGGACCGCGTCCACCTCGTCAACCCCGGCCAGACCGTGACGGTCGGCGACCGCCGGCTGACCGCCGTCAAGCCGCCCGTCTACGACAACCCCATCACCACCGGTTTCGTCGACGACCGCACCGGGATCCTGTTCAGCTCCGACTGCTTCGGTGCGCTGCTCCCCGCGGTCCCCCAGACCGCCGCCGACATCGACCCCGACGAGCTGCGGGCCGGGCAGGTGCGCTGGGCCACCATCGACTCGGCCTGGGTGCACGACGTCGACCTCGACACCTTCGGCCACGCCCTCGACCAGCTGCGGGCGATCGAGCCGACCATGGTGTGCAGCAGCCACCTCCCGCCCGCCCCCGGCTCCATGCTCGACTTCCTCGTCGACTCGCTGGCCCAGGCGCCCGCCGCCGACCGCTTCGTCGGCCCCGACCACGCCACCCTCGACGCGATGCTCGCCTGCATGGTCGACGTTCCCGCCTGAACCGTGGCCGACTCCCGACCGCCCGCACTCCGGGGTCGACGACCGGCAACCCAGATGCGCCTACTTGGGTACGCCTCGACTGTCCGAGGTGGACCGGCGTTCTGGGCCGTTGTTATGCGTCCCCCAACGGCAATACAGGGCGTAGGTACGCGATCGGATCGATCGGTCTTCTGGGGTATGCCGGTCGCGCTGTCTGAGGGAAGTGGTG
>JANPBZ010000211.1:0-10024 GCA_031430695.1 Ilumatobacteraceae bacterium | reverse complement strand
CGACGTGGCGTTCCCCGGCGTGTTCCCCTACCTCGCAGCCGCGAACTGAGCCAGAGGTAACACAGATGGCATCGAAGAGCGCGACCTCGAACCTCGCACGCAAAGTTCCGGTCGCGCTCTTCGTCGCCGCGATCGCCATCCTGGCTCAGGGCCTCATCGCCCGGGCTATGCAAGACGATGGTCGGGCGGCGCTGCCGGACCCACAACAAATGGCGTTGCTCAGCGTGGGCAGGATCGGAACGCCCAACGTCATCACGCTATGGGAGGAGCGGGTGCAAGCCGTTCCCGGCAGCGCGACGTACCGCACGCGGTTGGCGAGCAGCAACCTGGCGCTTGCCGGCGAGACCGGTGATCTCACTTTGTACGAGAAGGCCGAGGGCATTGCCCGATCTGCGGTCGAGATCGACCCGGCCAACGAATCGGCCAACCTCACGCTGGCCTCAGCGCTCTCCGGCCAGCACGACTTCGGTAGTGCCCTCGAGCTGGCCGATGGTGTGCTTGCTCGCACGCCGAAGTCGGTCGGTGCCCGAATCGCCGCGGGTGACGCTCACCTCGAATTGGGTGAGTACGACGCCGCCACCAAGGTGTACACCGAGCTCGGCCAGGAGCTGCCGAGGGCGCCGTCGATCCTCAGCCGACGGGCGCGCATCGCCGCGTTGACGGGTGGTCTCGATCAGGCGGTCGAGCTGGCGCGACAGGCGCTGATCGGCGCCGGCGCGGACGACCTCAACACCTTCACCGGTGCGTTCTACTGGTTCCAGCTCGCCAACTACCAGTATCAGACCGGTCGCTACGACGATGCCGCGGCCATGCTGCGGTCGGCGCTGCAGGTCGAGCCGGATCACATCGGTTCGACCGAGTTGCTCGGCAAGGTGCTGGTCGCCCAGGGTCATCTCGACGAGGCAACGCAGTTGTACGAGGACCTGTTGCAACGCACGAATGCGGCAGACCTGCGCGGCGACCTCGCCAAGTTGTACGCGTATGCGGGTCGCAGCGACGATGCACAGCGACAGATCGAGCTCGGGTTTGAGATCGCCCGGACTCAGGCCGCCAAGTACCCGGCGGAACGTCGACACCTGATCGGCTTTCTCGCCGACGAGGATCCGGCGTTCGCCTTGCAACTTGCTCGCGACGATCTGGAACTTCGTACTGATGTGCAGACGTATGGATGGCTGGCCTGGTCACTGCTGCAAGCCGGCGAGGCCGATGAAGCGGTGACGTATGTCGACGAGGCGCTGAGGTTGGGTACCCAGGACGCGTGGCTGCTGTACCAAGCCGGTTCGGTGTATGCCGCGGTTGGTGATGTGGATCAGGCCCGCACGCAACTGAGCGCCGCACTCGACCTCAACCCCGAGTTCGATCTGGTGCACGCCCAACGAGCCCGCGACCTGCTCGCCAGTTTGCCGATGGGTGCGTAGACGACAGGAAGCCATGAAAAGCACACAGAGTCGGCGCCGTCCCGCACCGACCGTGTGCCGCGCCTCGTCAGTTCGAGGCGAGGCGCGAGATGGTCTTGATCTTCACGATGGCGTCAACCGGAACGTCCTTCGTGATCGGAAGCGACTCGATGGTCGTGGTCTGGCCGGGCTCCAGGTTGTTGACCGAGGCGAATGACGTGTCGTACTGGGTGAGCCCATCGGGGGACTCGATCGACAGGTCGATCAGATAGTTCGACCGCTCACTGCTGTTGTTGGTGACGGTCAGCATGACTGCCCGGAACCCGTTGGCGTCGACCGGGCCGAGGATGGCGCTGGTGACATCGGCGCTTGCATCCTTGGTTCCAATGCCGTTGTCGATGCCCGACGCCGCTGCGCTCGGATTCGAGGAATCTGTCTGTGTGCTGTCCTGCGATCCCTGTGAGGCAGCAATCGCAATGATGGCGACTATCGCGATCGAGAAGATGTAGCGCTTCTTGCGATACCACGGGCGGAGAGCCTTGTTCCTTGCTGCCGCTGCCTTCGCCTCAGCCCTTGCGTCTTTGGCTGACCACGGCCGGGCGGGCTGTGGCGCAATCGTCGGCGGGGGTGGCGGCATGACAACGGACATCTGGGACTCCTCTGTCTCTGCCGTTCACCGTAAGTATCGCCTTCTCACGCGATACGGGTACTTGGACCCCCTGCGCGGCGTGGGCGACGGTCTCGTTCAGATGGGTTGCGGAGCCGCGCAGCGTCAGACCGGCTGCCACGTGACGCCGTTGCGGGCGGCGGTGACGATGTGGTCGACCTGCGATGGCGTCAGTCGCCGCGGTTGCTGCATCAGGAATGTGCGAAGGGTGCGAAGGGTGGTGATGTGCACGTCGGCCGGCGTGCCCTTTGGTGTGAGCTTGGCCGGATCGACGAAGACGATCGCGGCGTGCACCTCGACCGGCATGGCGCACGCAGTCGTCAACAGCTGGGCGGCGCGCTTGGCCTGGCAGCGCGAGTTGTGCAGGTAGACCGTTGAGCGACCGTTCACCCACAGTCCCTGCTCGTAGACGCACACCGTCGCGTCGGGGTGATGTTTGATGGTGAGGGCGAAGACGCCACGAGGTCCGATCACCACATGGTCGATGTCGCTGCTCCGGTCACCGATGGGCACGGCATGCCATCCGGCAGGAAGCTTGTGCAGCTCGCGGCCGACCCTTTCCTCACTCGTCGCGCCAACGCCTGAGAATCGTTTCGCGGGCTTCACGCCGAGCGCGCGGGCGACCAAGTTCCACAACGGTGCCGCCTGCGCCGCGAGATCGGTCATGCACGGTCATCGGCACACCGACCCCCGATCGTGACCGATTCTTCTCGGTGAATAGGTACTGGTACCGTGCTGCGATGCATCGGTTGGGTGAGCGATGAAGGCTGCGGTCTGTGAACGCTATGGGTCGCCAGAGGTCGTGCAGATCAGGGAGGTGCCGAAGCCCGTTCCGGCGGACGGTGAGGTGCTGGTCCAGGCCTTTGCCACGACGGTCAATTCCGGCGACACCCGCGTGAGGGCGCTACGCGTCCCTCGCGGACTGGGGCTGCTGATGCGGCTGAAACTCGGCTTCACCAAGCCCAAGAGCTCCATCCTCGGCTTCGAGCTTGCCGGCCAGGTCGAGGCGGTGGGCAGCGCTGTCACCCTCTTCCACGTTGGCGACAGGGTGATCGTCTCGCGCGGGTTCGACTTCGGCTGCCACGCCGAATACGTGACCGTGGCCGAACAGGGAGCGATCGCCAGGATCCCCGAGAACCTGAGCTATCAGGATGCCGTGGCTCTCTGTTTCGGCGGCACGACGGCTCTCACCTTCTTCCGGCGGGGCAAGCTCGCCGCTGGTGAAGCGCTGCTGATCAACGGCGCCTCCGGTGCGGTCGGCACCATGGCCTTGCAACTCGCCAAGCATCTCGGCGCCGAGGTGACCGGCGTGTGCAGCGGCGCCAACGCGGAACTGGTCAGACGCCTCGGTGCCGACCACGTCATCGACTACAAGACGGAAGACTTCACGCGCAACGGGCAGCGCTACGACGTGATCATGGACAATCACGGCAACGCGCCCTACGCGCGGGTCAAGGGCTCGCTCAAACCAGGCGGCCGCTTCCTGATGGTCATCGGCAATCTCTGGCAGATGCTCGCCGCGTCATGGCAGAAGGCCACGATCAGCGCCGGCACCGACGATTCCTCGATGACCGCCGACGGCTATCGAACCCTCATGTCGCTAGCCGAGCAGGGAGTGCTGAAGTCGGTGATCGATTCGGTCCTTCCATTCGCGCAGATCGTCGAAGCGCATCGCCGCGTCGACGGCGGCCACAAGGTCGGAAGCGTTGTGCTCACGTTCGCGCAGGACAACTGAACCACAGGCCATCAAACTGCTCCCCGCCTCGCGTAGTTGACGAGCAGTCAATGACGCCCGCGCACGCGGTCGATCTTGCGGCGGTCTCGTTTCGTTGGGCGACCAGCACCGCGGTCACGCACGGCGAACGGGGGTTGGAACGTGTCGTCTTGTTCAGGTGGGGGCAGGCTGTGGTCGACAAAGCACTCGGCGGCGGTTGCGGCATCAACTCGCTTCGTGATGAGTTTGGTGACGTCGAGGATCCGCTCGCGCTGGTTGATGCGTGCTTCCACGTGATCACCCACTCGTAGTGGCGAGGACGGTCTCGCCGCCGCGCCGTTGGTGCTCACGTGTCCGCCACGACAGGCCGCGGCAGCACCCGCGCGGGTCTTGGTGATCCGCACGGCCTGCAGCCACTGGTCAATACGTACTGAATCGATACGAGCAGTCTGTCATCGCCCCGGTCGCCAACGCGGTTGGCCTACGGGTGATCGGATCTGGCGCGGATGGCCAGGTCGACCAGATCGCCGCCACCGCTCGCTCCGTTGGTGGTGCTGTTCTGCCACGACTGAACGGCCACGGCGCGGGGCCCGACGTCGCCGTTCCAGAATCCGAAGATCGGTCCGCCCGATTGGCCGGGGAAGACATCGGCCAGATGGTAGATCGCCTCGTGCGTGTCGGGCTGGTTGTCGTCGCCGTTGACCGTGAACCAACTCTGGAAGGTCGGGCGCTCGAGGCTGGTGAGGTCTTGCGGGTAGCCGATGTGCCACCACGCGGCCAGCGGGTCCCAGGCGTCGGTGTAGCGGCGAGTGCCGAGCCATCCGGTCCGGTCGCCGATGCGATCGTTCAGCACCAGCACGACGTAGTCGTACTGGCCTTCGTCGCCGTTGGAGAAGCCGTCGTTGTTGTCCTTCTTGACCCAGTAGACGTGCGTTGCGTACGTCGAACCGAATGGGGCGGTGCCATCGAAGTAGGCCGGCGTGAACGTCAGCCAGTCGGCGGCGTATCCGGGCGGTGGTGTCCAGTCGACGCCGTGATTGCACGTGAGTAGATGTCGTGGCCCGATCATCACGCCGCTGAATGGACCGAAGTTGGTCTCGCACCGACCGAACGCGCTCCACGGATAGCTGGTGTCGCGGAACACGGCCCGGTCGTCGCCACTGAAGATCGTCGTGTTGTAACGCAGGTCCTTCTGCATCCGCTTCGGCTGCCGAGGGCGTGCCTTGACGATGTCTGCGGGTGTCGGATCGAACCCGAGGTGATCGGGGATGTACGCGTCGAGCAGGGCAGCCCGCTCGGCGACGACCTTGGCAGGAAGCCGCTTGGTGACCTCGATGCTTTCCATTCCCGGCGGCAGCGCCCGCTCGCCGAGGCTGAACCCGTCGAGGTCGAGTTTGATCTCATAGATGTACTTGCCGTCCATGTCGCCCCGGCTCGTTCGCTCGATGCTGACTTCGAAATTGGGACGTTCCTCGCCACCTGGCACGAAGAAGGATTGCGTGATCCTGCCCCGATTCGAGATGAGGGCCCGCCGACCTTCGAGTCGGGCGTGGTTGTCGGTCGACATAGGTGGTTGAAGGCGTGGCACGTCGCTCTCCTTTGAATGGTTCGTTGCTAGGAGAGAGTGACATGGGGCAGGCGCCTGATACAAGCATCCGTCGTTTGCCGATTTCTCATCATGACGCGATCGGGGCTGAACTGTGCCGATGCCGGATGAGTGGTCGGACGAACAGTGGGATGCAGCCGACGCCGCCATCCGCGCGGCCGCACACACAATCCTTGCCGACGGGCCTCTGGCGATGGGTGAACTCACTGTGGCGTTGGCTCAAGACGGGGTGTTGGCGGCATTCGACGACTGCGAACTCGACGAGCTCGTGGAGATCGTGGATCAGGCGTTGCTCGAAACCGACGACACCTGGGTGTCGGCCAGCGGCACGGTCAGCCTCGTCAGTGAACTGCTTCGAGGTGTGGTTCTGACGCACCGCGTGACCGCTGACGAGCTCGACCGAGGCGTGCTCGACTCGACGCCGGATCTCGGCACGCTCACGTGGGGATTGCGACGCACCTGGAGCCTGGCGGGCGGGGGCGAGGTCGCCCATGCGTACCCGTTCAAGGGTGAGCGACATCTGGCGGAGCACGGCTCCTACGTGGGCCCGGATGGCTGGCTCGACGGAATCGAACCGGGCGAACTCATCGGTGCAACTTGTGATGGTGAGCGATTCGAAATCGTTCGCAACGCGACCGTCGACTATGTCGAACAGGCAGCCGAGTTGGTGCGTGAGGTGTTCGACGAGCTGTGCGACCCCGAATCGGCGATGGAGTGCGGCGAGCTGGTCATGGAATCGTTGATGCGCGACCTTCAAGTCTTCCGCACGCCGACCAAGCCGGTCGCCGAGCTCATCGAACGGGCAGGTCTTCGCTTTCGGGGTGCGTGGATCGGTCGCGCCGATCGTGAGTTCACGACACCGGGGGAGAAGTGGCGCGACACCCGGGTGGAGCGCCTCGTGTCGGACTACCAGCTGGATACGTGTTGCAGTGATGCGCTGCAACGGCTGATGCAGGTTTGGTCAGACTTCGTGGTCGCCACACCCGAGCGCAGGCACGAGGTCGCAGCCACGTGGAAGCCCCGCCATCTCCGCGACGACTTCCACCATGGCGCAGTCTCGCCGGCCCTCGTCGACTACATGTTGGAGCGACACGACGACCGCGCCGACCGGCTCGACGAGTTCGCAGCGTTGTTGTCTCAGTTTCGCGAACTCGAACCGGTTGCGTTGTACCTGGTGGCGCACAACGCGCTTCGCGGCGGCTCAGCGCGCGAAGCGCTGGATTCGATCCGGCGGTCGACCACTCTCGACGGCGAGTTCGGGCCGGCCCTGGACCTTCGGGCCACGCTGCTCGCCGATGCCGGCCTGCCGGCCGACGCTCTGTCGGCGCGTCGCACGGCAATGGCGTTCGACGGTTCGGACCACGATGTGGCATTTCTCACCGACCTGCTGCAGCCGTTCGCCCGAGCCGGCCGCAACGACCCGTGTCCGTGCGGTTCCGGACGCAAGTTCAAGCAGTGCTGCCAGCGGGAGCCGAAGTTGTCGCTGTCCGCTCGCCGGGGTCTTGCACTTCGCCAGGCGACCTGGTCGCTCGACGAACCCCAACGTCACGGCGGGCTGTTCTCGTTGGCGTTGGAGGCATTCGAGGCGAGTCGCGCGCCGTTCTCCGAGATGCGGCAACGCGTGACCGGGTTGATGACGGATCCATTCCTGGTCGATGTCGCTCTGTTCGACGAGGGTGGAATCGACGGTTACGTACATGAGCGCGCAGAGATCATTCCTTCACCCGAGCTGGAATGGCTGCGCTCGCTGGCCGGGAGCCCAAGGGGACTCTGGGAATATCGACGCCTCGACGGCAAGCAGTTCGCGCTACGCGACATCCAGACTGGCGAAGTCCGTGAATCGATCACGCTGCATGATCAAGGCTTGAGTGACCAGGGGTACCTGTTCGCGCGAATCGTTGACGATGGAATCGGCGGCACAGTCGGGGTGGCCGGTCCTGCTCTTGAAATCTCGCTCGCCCGACGGGGCAGGTTGATCGAACTGCTCGACGCCGAGGCCGACGGCCACGAACTGGCGGCCTGGTACGGCGCACAGATGGCCCCGCCCGTGATTCAGAATCGAGAAGGCGATTCGCTGGAGCTCAGCACCGCGTACTTCTCGCCGGTCCCTGGAACCGACTGGCAATCGATCGAGGCGGCGCTCGACGAGTTGTACGAACGCGACGGCGACGGCTGGGTCGAGTTTCTCGATCTCGATGGCGAGAACATCGTTCGAGCGAGCATGCACCGCGACGATGATCATCTTGCCGCGTTGACCAACTCGATCGCCCGATTCGAACGGGTTCGTGATGCACTCGTCGCGGTGGGCCTCGAGTTTCAGCGAATCGAAAGGCCCGACCCCTCGGCCGTGGGCGATGCGGGAGCGTTGCCGGCTGGACCCGAGATCTCAGCGGATGACATGGACATGATCCGTGACCAGATGGAGGATCGCTGGATCAGGGACCATGTTCCTGTCTTCGACGGAATGACGCCACGCCAAGCCGTCGACGATCCGACCCGTCGCGACGACGTAAGCAAGCTGATCGAGGATTTCGAACGCCGCCCAGTGATCGGCCTCGGTTCGTACGACTTCGACCGCCTCCGAACCAAACTCGGTCTGCCCGCGCGATCGCAGTCACGTCGCCATCCTGATTGAGAGGGGCGGAGGTGAGTCAGAACAGCCAGTCCCGCACCCCGCGGCTCAGTTGTCGCCTCGGTGGAGGTCGATGGTGAGCCAGAATGCATCGACGATGTCCGCTTCTAACACGGTGTAGATGGCGAATCGCTCTACGAGGATCCCGGACCCGATGTAGACCCTGACATCCGGGTCGTCAATGGCGAGTGTGTTGTTTTCGTAGTCCATGGCAAGCCGGTCTCGGACAGCGGGCAGGTCGAGCAGAAGAAAGTCTGTGACTGAAGGTGTTCCGTCGGCGCCACGCTCGCTCGGGAGGAGGGTGTCGATGCGATCGAAGAATTCGTCGGTAAAGCGGACTTGGCGTTCACGCACGCTGGCGACGTTGCTGGCCGAGCTCTGTAGCGGTGGCAAGTACCTCTGACCGGAACGGCTCTGGCACTTCATCCCAGGATCGTGTCGTTGCTGCAGCGACGGCGTCAGCGCGTTCCTGCGGAGTCATCTTGTCCATTTCGGCTGCTGTGATGATGGTCTTGGCATCGTCGGCCATGAAGCAACTCTACTGTGCCGTCGTCGGTCCCACGGCTCACTTCCGGCTGCTCAGCGCTTCGGCACTCCCTGGGGAGTGTGGGTACGGGGGAACAGGGCGTCGAGTGCGTAGCCGAGGTCCAGTCGCTCGCCGCCCCACTTGCATCGACCGTCGGCGGGCTTGCGTTCGTGGACTGCGACTGCGGTGCCGTCGCCGGTCGTGATGGGTGGCCGCGCGCAGATCCGACGCCCATGGGGGTCGTGTAGCTCGAGTCCGTCGGGTGTGCGTACGGCGGACCAGCCGCCTTCGTGGAGACGGTGATGGTGGAAGCGGCACAACAGGGTGAGGTTTGGCAGCCTGCTGTCGCCCTTGTGGGCTCGGTGTTTGATGTGGTGCACCTCGAGGTGGCCGCGACGAGCGCAGCCGGGTATCTGGCAGCGGTGTTCGTCGCGCTGTTCGACTTCGCGGCGGCGTTTGCCGCGAACAACCCCTTGGCGGCGGCCGAGATGTTTGCTGTTGCCATCCCCGCGAGGGATCACGATGTCGATGTCGGCATCGCACAACATCCGCAACGCGGTGTCGATCGAGATCCCGACTGGTTGGTCCAAGCTGTCCCCGTGGCCGTGGATCTCGCAGCGGCCGTCGCCACCGTTCAACGCTGATTGGCTGAGGTGCAGATGGGCGAGGTAGCGGGTTGCCGAGCCCGGTTTGCCCGATGCGGCGTTGCCGGCGATAGCCAGATCGACGAGCGCGTCGGCCCGGCGTGTCGACACCGGGTCGCGGGTGCCATCTGGCTCCGCCACCGAGGGTGCCACGAGGTGTTCGATGGCCGACAGCACCGTCGCGCCGGCCTCGGCGGGGAGACGGACGGTGATCACCACCGACCCGTCGTCGTCGATGCGATGGATCAGGCTGCGCCGGGCGTGTTGTACCTGTTCGCGCTCTACGGCGATGGGTTCGGCGCGTCGGTAGGCGCTGACGATTCGTTCGACATGGTTGGTTGTGCCGGCCAAGGCCATGTCGACCAGCGCCTGTTCGCATTCGGGTGTGGCGATGCGGGTGATTGCGCGCACCTTCGAGTACGAGACCTGTCCAGTGGCCATTGCCGCGGCGATCACCGGGAACCGCTCCAATGCCCGCGCCACGCGCACCTTCTCGTGTGCCGCACGGATGTCGAGGCCGACCTGCCACGACAACCACGCCGCGCAGGACTGGCACTCCCACAGCTTCCAGCCTCCCCGGCGATCGAACTCTGCGACTGCCAACAGCCAGTCATGCTCGAAGGCCGTAAGGTTGGCCGCACCCTGTTGAATCACGGCCTCTAGCTGCTCTAATTGGCGAACAGATGCAACGTTTGTATCCATAGACCGATGGTACGCAAGGGGTGTTACGCGGTAGTTGCGACACTCCCCAGGGAGTGTGGCCGACCGTGCTGGCGGCTTTCACCCGACACGTTGTCAGGGCGGCGGAAGTGACTGGCGGCAGGTGCGTGAGCTGTTG
>JANPBZ010000210.1:0-14512 GCA_031430695.1 Ilumatobacteraceae bacterium | reverse complement strand
GGCGCCGGCCGCGTCACCAAGATCACGAAGTGAGCTAACGCACCACATGGCACAGAGCATTCGTATCCGCCTGAAGGCGTTCGACCACGAGATCATCGACCAGTCGACGCGCAAGATCGTCGAGACGGTCACCCGCACCAGTGCCACGGTTCGTGGCCCCATCCCCTTGCCCACCGACAAGCACCGCTATACGGTGATCCGTGGTCCGCACATCGACAAGGACTCACGCGAACACTTCGAGATGCGCGTGCACAAACGTCTGATCGACATCATCGATCCCAATGCCAAGACCATCGACAGCCTGCAACGCATCGAGTTGCCGGCCGGAGTCGATATCGAGATCAAGATTCAATCCAGCTGATCTGTCGCAGCTGCGCGGCACATCCTGGGGGAGCAAACAGAAGAACCCCGTCGGGCCTCGGTTCGGCGGGGTTCTTTCATTCCCGCTCTCACCTGCGGCTGCGTTCGGCAGAAGGTCAGATGAATGGTTGCCAACCCGCTCCAGATCGGGCACTCGGCGCTACCTGATGTTGCCCGAGTGTTTGCGGCTTATCGGAGTGTCTGCCGCCCACCCGGGGTGCACGGAAACGCTCGGATAGAACGGCAAATCGCACCGAACTGGCGCTCGGCGCCAGATGTTCAGTGCGAGTGATCGCTCTTGCGCCGGCGGTCCCGAGCGGCCAATCTGGGCGTGATGTGACGGCCGATCAGTTCGTCGAACGCTCTCGACGCGGAGCAGTTCACGCCCAAGCTCGTCCCCATCGCCGGCGATGGGCGTCTCCTGCAGGCGACGGACAGCTTCGACTTTCATGAGTACGCGCACGCAATCGTCCATGAGTACTACGAGCACCCGCATCCGGACTAGCCGGCGCACGACCTGCTCCGATCTGCCGCCGTTCGGCGTCTAGGACGTTGGCTGCGAATGCGGACGGTTGCGAAGAGATTCGCGACCGGCGACCGGCGATCGATGATTGGCTCACCGCCCTTATGAGGGGCGCCCGCCATCAAACGGGCCGGGTCAAGGTGAGCTCAGGCAATCGACCGGATGTGCCGATAGAACGTCATCATCGAATCGAACTTTCCACCTCCTGATATGGGCGCGTCTGCATTCGACGAGCGAACGGAGCCTGCCAAGCCGCGGCGACAGCTCTTTGGGCTTCCAGGGCGACACCTGTTCCTGGCGATCGGGCTGGTACTGATTGTTTGGCTGGCTGGGCTGGTCGGTGCACTGATCGGCGTGCAGTGGGCTCAGCAGCGGTCGGCACCTCTGCGCAAGCCGTCGACCCTCGGCGTCAATGTGGTCGAGCCCCGCGCCTCGCAGCTGCCACGCCTCGACGTCGAGGCGATCGCCAACGATGTCGCCCCCAGCGTGGTCGCCGTTCAGTCGGAGCAGGTCCGCAACGGCCAGAACGGCGAGTCCATCGGCACCGGACTGATCGTGACCGCCGACGGCGAGATCGTGACCAACGCCCACGTCGTCGGCGATGCCAAGACTGTCCAGGTGCGTCTCAATGGCGAGAGCGAGCCTCGTCAGGCCGCTGTCGTGGCCTCGGATGCGACGCGAGACCTCGCTCTCCTGCGTATCGACGTCGATGGATTGAGCGCGGCCACGTTCGCTTCCCCAGATGATGTGCGCCTCGGCGATGAGGTGTTGGCAATCGGCTATGCACTCGACCTCGATGGCGATCCGACGGTCACGCTCGGCATCGTCTCGTCGCTCGACCGCACCCTGGCGACCGAAAGCGGGTCACTGAAGGGTCTGATTCAGACCGACGCGGCCGTCTCGTCGGGCAACTCAGGCGGGCCATTGGTCGACGCGCTCGGGCACGTGGTGGGTCTCACCACGCTCGCATCGTCGGGCGGGCTCGGCTCGACTGCCAACGGCCTCGGCTTCGCCATCTCGAACGCCGAACTGCTGCCGACGATCGAACAACTCCGAGGGCAAGCGAATGGCGTCGTTCTCAATTCCGGGTATTTAGGGGTCCAGCTCGAGCAGCGCACGGACGGCGGTAGCGGCGCTCTCGTCGGAAAGGTGTTCGCCGGCTCGGCCGCTGCAACGGCAGGTATCAAGGTCGGCGATGTCGTGGTGGCCGTCGACGGTGAGCCAATCACCGGACAGGCGGCGCTGATTGCCACGATACGTGACCTGGCACCGGGGGACACGACCACGGTGTCGGTGGTGCGCGATGGGCAGTCGTTCGAGGTGACAGCCGTGCTCGGCGAGCGACCACCAGAGTCGTAGTCGCTACGCCGAAACCAATGGAAAACGCTCGTCGTCGAGGGGCTGGCCAGGAGTAAAGGGCTCATATGGAGGCGAGTGCAGCCACGGCCTCGTTGCAAAGCGTGCGTCGGCGCCGAGATAGCGGAAGCTCACGGCTCGTCGTCGAGTCGTGGTGCGGCCGGCAGTGCCCGGCGCCGAATGCAGAGTGCGGTAGTGGAAGGCGATCACATCGCCCGGCTGCATATCGAACGACACGATCTCGTGTTGATCGCGAACCGCATCGATGTCGGGCACCAGCTCGAAGTCGCTGGCGTCGTCGACGTATGGCGACTGGTCGACGAACTTGCGCGGCACGAATCGTCGGCCCCACAGGTGCGACCCGACGATGAACTCGACGCCGGCCGACCGTGGCACTGGGTCGAGCGGCACCCACAGGCTGACGTTGCTGGCACCGTCGATGCAGTAGTACGGCTCGTCGTGATGCCACGGTGTGACCTCGTGGGTGTCTTGCTCTTTCACGAGGGTGTGCTCGTGGAAGAACCGCGGCGTCTCACCTAACAAGGTGCGTGCCAATTCGGGTAGCGGCCCATGCAATGCCGCGTCGCGGTACCCAGCGATGCGTTCCCAGTTGACGTAGTCGCCGAAGAATCGGCCGCCACCGCCCGGAGGGGTGTAGTCGTTGGCCCACGGGCCTGGTGCGGCGAGATTCTCATCGACCGCGTCGGCGAGTCGTTGCAGCTGCGCGGCATCGAGCACGCCGCGTACAGCGACAACGCCATCGCGGCCGAACGTGGCAGCCGGATCCGCGTCGGCGGACGAGTCGTCAATTCTCAGCTCCATCGTTTCGGAGCCTACGCCCGGTGGAATATCCGTGCCACCCGCTGTGACATACTCGGTCGCAATCATTTTCTGGGGAGGGTCGATGCGACGATTGCTGTTTGCGGTGCTGCTGCTCGGAGGGTTGGTCACGGTGCCAACTTCGGTCGGAGCCAGTGGCGACGACGGAAAGGTCACCTTCACCGTCGGGCAACTCCAGGATGTCGACTCGCTCAACGTCACGGTCGGCGTTCTGGTCATCGACTACGAGATCTGGAACCTGATCTGGCCGTCGCTGACCAACATGGCTGCCAAGGATTTCTCTGCGGAGCCGGCGATGGCCGAGAGTTGGTCGAGTAGCGACGATGGCCTCACCTGGACCTACAAGATGCGCAGCGGGATGAAGTGGAGCGACGGCGAGCCGCTGACGGCCGACGACGTGAAGTACACCATCGACCGGGCCAACGAGGAGGAGTGGAACAGCCACATCTCGATCACTGCCAACCTCACGGCCGAGGTGATCGACGAGGCGACCCTCGAGATCACCACGGCGGTGCCCGACCCGCGCCTGCCTGCGCTGGGCGCATACGTGATTCCCAAGCACATCTACGAGAACGTCTCGGCCGACGACATGCCCAACTACCCGGCTGAAGACAAGATCGGTGGCGGCCCGTTCGTGCTCGACGAGGTGTCAGAGGAGTTCGTTCGCCTCGTACGCAATCCGAACTGGTTCGGCAAGTCACCGGCCATCGACGAGGTCATCTTCCGGCTGTACGCCGATTCCAACGCGCAGTTCCAGGCGTTGAAGAGTGGCGAGATCGACGCAGTCGCCGAGGTCCCGGAACAGTCGTTCGCCACCATCAACGAGGGCGACAACATCGCTGCGATCAACGGCAACCAGGGTGGCTTCAGCGAGTTGGCGATGAACTCGGGCTGCTCGTCGTCGCCCGGTAACGGCCATCCGGCGTTGACCGACAAGAAGGTGCGTCAAGCCATCAACTGGGCAATCGATCGTGACCTGCTCGTCGAGAAGACGCTCAACGGCTACGGCATACCTGGTACCGCCATCGTGCCGTCGGCCGACCCGTCGTGGGACCTCAAGGTCGACGACGACAAGCTGTACAAGTACGACCCGGCCAAGGCCAACGCTTTGCTCGACGAGGCGGGATGGATCGACACCAATGGAAATGGTGTCCGCGACAAGGATGGACAAGAACTGCAGCTGCGATTCTTCGACCGCAGCATCGGTGGTGGCGGCGACAACACCGATTTCCTCACCGGCTGGTTGAGTGACGTCGGTATCGGCACCGACGTCGAGACCATGGACGACGACACCCTGACGGCCGTCATCGGACAGAACGAGTTCGACCTGTTCACCTGGGGCTGGGTGCCGTTTGTCGATCCTGACGCCGAGCTCAGCTACTTCATCACGTCGCAGGCCACCACCGACCCTGAGGTGGTCGGCTACAACGACGCCAACTGGTGCAGCCCCGAGTACGACGCGCTGTACGAGCAACAGCACGTCGAGCTCGACATCGCCAAGCGACGCGAACTAGTGCAACAGATGCTGGAGATCTTCTACGAGGAGGCTCCGTACGCCGTGTTGTACAAGTACGACGACCTGCAGGCAATCCGGTCCGATCGGTGGGAGAACTTCGTCCGCCAGCCGGCCGAGACGGGCCCGCTGCTTTTCACCAACACATCTCCGGCGTACATCGAGTTGCTCCCGAAAGGTGGCGGCGGTGACTCCGATGATGGTGGAGGATCGGCTGCATTGTGGGCAGGTGCGGGGGTGGCCGCGGTGGCCATCGCCGGAGGTGGGCTCTGGGTCCGCTCACGCCGCAAGGGAAGCGACGACGAGCGCGAATAGGTCGTGAACCTCCGCCTGTTGGTCAGGAAACTGATCGACGCTGTCGTGCTGTTGGCGATGGTGCTGGTGTTCAACTTCTTCTTGTTTCGTGTCGTCGATCGCGACCCGTTGGCGAGGTACCGCGGCCGAAGCAAGCTCAGTCAGGACCAACGGGCAGCCATCATCGAGCGTTTCGGCCTCGATGGCAGCAAGTGGGATCAGTTCACGCGCTACATCAGCCGGACTCTGCGTGGCGACTTCGGTCGTAGCTTCGACTCGACCAAGACCGTCAGCAGCGAGATTCTCGACAGCCTTCCCAACACGCTGCTGCTGGTCGGTGTCTCGACGGTGCTGACGATCTCCATCGGCCTGTGGATCGGAATTCGGGCTGGATGGCAGCGTGGCGGCCGATTCGACAGGATCAGCACACCCATCACGATGGCGTTGTACGGCACGCCCGAGTTCTTCTTGGGGATGTTGTTCCTGGCTTTCGTCGGGGCCAAGCTCGGCTGGTTCCCGACTGGCGGGGTCATCGATCCGGCCGCCAACTACTCGGGGTTCAGCGCCGTCATCGATCGTGCTCGTCACCTGGTGTTGCCGGTGCTCACGCTGACGCTCGGCTATCTCGGCTCGTACTCGTTGATCATGCGGACGTCGATGCTCGACACGCTGCGCGAGGACTACCTGACCACGGCACGGGCCAAGGGTTTGCGCGACCGCGACATCATGCGCCACCACGCCGTGCCCAACGCCTTGCTGCCGTCGGTGTCGCTGATCGCGATCGGGTTCGGCTTCGTGATCGGCGGGGCGATCACCACCGAGACCGTGTTCTCATACCCAGGTCTCGGTCTGGCGACATCGCGAGCCATTGGTAACACCGATCTTCCGATGATGCAGGCGCTGTTCATGTTCTCCAGCTTGGCCGTGATCTTGTTCAACGTCGCGGCCGACATCGTGTTGACGTACCTCGACCCACGGATTCGGGTCGCCGCATGACCTCGCCGTCCTGGAACCGCCGCAGGCAGTCGGCACGTCGGGTATGGGCGCAGCTGCGGAGCGATCGGGCGGCGATGGTCGGCCTGGTGATGCTGGCGCTGTTCGTTGCGATGGCACTGACGGCGCCGCTGTTCGCCGATCGTAGCGAACTGAAGGCGGTTGCCGGCCGCAACAATCCCGACCTGGCGGCACCCAATGGCACGTTCTGGCTGGGAACTGACGAGATCGGTCGCGATGTCTTTGCCCTGGTGATGTGGGGTGCTCGCGTGTCGATCTACATCGGTGTGCTGGCGACGGTTGTCGCCGTCTTCGTCGGCTCGCTGATCGGCCTGGTCGCCGGGTACGCCAAAGGATGGCTCAGCCGGGTCATGTTGGCCATCGACGACTTCTTCCTGGTGCTGCCGTTCATCCCCCTGGCGATCGTGTTGGCACTGTTGCTCGGCCGCTCCCCGACAGTCATGGCGCTGGTCATCGGTGGCACCTTCTGGGCCGGCGGTGCGCGGCTGGTTCGTGCCCAGGTGTTGTCGCTGCGCGAGCGAGGCTACGTCGAGCGGGCGACAGCGCTGGGCGCATCGAGCCGGCACATCGTCACTCGCCATGTGCTGCCGGGCGTGGCTCCGTTGATCATCGCCAATGCATCCTTGATCGTGCCGGGCGCAATCCTCGCCGAGAGCACATTGGCATTCCTCGGGCTCGGCGACCGCTTCTCACCCAGTTGGGGCAAGGTGCTGGAGGGTGCCCAGTCCAGCGGAGCACTGACCCTGAATGCGTGGTGGTACTACTTGCCACCGGGCGTGTGCATCATCGGCATCGTGCTGGCGTTCACGTTGGTGGGCAACGCGTTGCAGCGGATCTTCGATCCGCGGCTGGTTGGTCGATGAGCGTGCCGGTTCTCGAAGTACGCGATCTGCACGTGACCTACAGCAGCAGCCGCGGCCAGGTGCCAGCGGTGCGGGGTGTCTCGTTGCAACTCGATGCCGGCGAGACCCTAGGGCTCGCCGGCGAGAGCGGCAGCGGCAAGTCGACGATGACGATGGCGCTGCTGCGTCTCGTGCCGGTTGGCACCACAATCACCGGCTCGATCACGCTGGCGGGCGAGGACGTGCTGGCGATGAAGCCGGGTCGGCTGCGTGCAGTGCGATGGGCCGAGGCTGCTGTGGTGTTCCAGGGTGCTCAGCACGTGCTCAATCCAGTGCAACGCATCAGGCATCAGATCAAGGAAGCCATCGACACGCACAGCGGCACCAACAAGGTCGGTGATCTGCTCGAGCAGGTCGGCATCCCGCGACGGCGCGGCGATGCATATCCGCACGAGTTGTCAGGTGGGCAGAAGCAGCGGGTGATGATCGCAATGGCTCTTGCCTGTGATCCTCAGTTGCTGATCGCCGACGAACCGACCACCGCGCTCGACGTGATGGTGCAGGCCCAAGTGCTGCAGCTGTTGGCGGATCTGCAACGTGATCGCGGGCTGGCCATGATCTTCATCACCCACGATCTGTCGGTGCTGTCGACGGTGGCCGATCGATTGGCGGTGATGTACGCCGGTCGTCTTGTCGAGACCGGCCCGGCGAAAGAGATGTTGCGTGGCGCAAAACATCCCTACACCAAGGCTCTGGCCGCGGCGTTCCCGACCATCGGCGATGTCTCGTCGCGCCTGGCGCCATCCGGTCTAGCAGGCGACCCTCCCGACCCTGCGGCGGTGCCGAGCGGCTGTACCTTCCACCCGCGTTGCCCACTGGCAACCGAGGACTGCGCGACGACAACGGTCGATCTGCACGAGATCTCGACGGGATGGGAGGCGGCGTGCCTGAAGCTGTGAGCACCACGCTGCTGCAGGTTTCCGGTGCCAAGGTCACCTACCCGTCGCGGTGGCGCGGTGGGTTGCCGGTGCACGCAGTCGATGGTGTCGACCTCAGTGTGGCCGCGGGCGAAGTCGTCGCCCTGGTCGGTGAGAGTGGGTGCGGTAAGACCACACTCGCGCGAGCCATGCTGGGCCTCCAGCCGCTGACGGGCGGTTCGATCAGCTTCGATGGTTCGCCGCTGCCCACATCGAAGGCAGGCCTTCGGGCGTACCGTCGCAAAGCCCAACTCATCTTCCAAGACCCCTCGGGCAGCATCAATCCTCGACAGTCGATCTATGAGATCGTCGCCGAAGGATTGCGCATCCATCGCGAGCGTGACGACGAGCAGAAACGAGTTGCTGATGCGCTGTCGCATTGCGGCTTGCGTCCTCCCGAGCAGTTCTTCATGCGATTTCCGCACGAACTGTCGGGTGGACAACGTCAGCGGGTGGTGATCGCCGGCGCCATGGTGTTGCAGCCCAGTCTGCTGGTCGCCGACGAGCCGGTTTCGTCGCTCGACGCGTCGGTGCGGGGTGAGATCCTGCAGCTGCTGCTCGGGCTGTCGCGTGATCGCGGCATGACCATCCTGGTGGTCACCCACGACCTCGGGCTGGCTTGGAACATCGCCGATCGTGTTGCGGTGATGTACCTCGGGCGGATCGTCGAGGTGGGCACGACCGAACAGATCCTGGCCGCTCCGCAGCACCCGTACACCAAGGCATTGCTGTCGGTCGTACCCGAGCACGACCAGATGGAGCAGCAGATCCTCACCGGCGAGGCCCCGGATCCCACACAGATCCCCGCCGGGTGCAGGTTTCATCCACGCTGTCCCCTCTACCAGAGCGGCGAGGCCGAGCGAATTGGCATCTTGCACGCATGCACGTCCGAAGACCCCAAGCTGGTCGAGGGCGTCGCCTGCCACGCCGCCCACCGCTAACGCCGCCGCCGGCATGGTCGGGCGCGATTCTGGCCATCTGTGCCGCGTGATATCGCGCCCAGAGACCTGGCGGGGTGAGGTCAGGAGAGATGGCGGGGGATGCGCTCCGACCAGCGTCGCTCGGCGATGATGGCGCCGGATTCAAGAGCATCGAGCTCGATGTCGAGGCAGTACTCGTCGGGGGTGCTGCGCACCTGAAGGCGTGACTCGACGGCGACCGACACACCGGGCCACTCGATCGCGAACCGCACCGTGCTGCCGGCGGTTGCCTGGGCAGGGTCGGTGGTCGACACGGTGGCGAGGCCTTCGTAGTGATCGGTCATTCGGCCACCGTGACGCACGTCGTACGGACCGCCGTACTTCGTCGCAACGTGAGTGACCCGCCGCAGCACGTCGTGCCCAGTGGTCCACGAGATGTCGCCGACGTCGTCGCGCACGGGGGCATCGACTGCCGCGAACTTCGGCTCGCCCTCGCCCCCTGGCGGCAACACCGGCAGCTGCATCTGCAACGACTCGACGGTCAAGGTGACGGGCTGAGGTGGAACCCACGTGTTGGGCCAGTCGGTACCGGCAACACTGAGGCGTACGGAATGTCCTGTCGGGAACACCCACGACGTCGCCTCCATCTCGACCGCGATCTCGTACGATTCTCCGGGAACCAGTGGCGCAGGTGGGTCGACGCGGTGCGTCAGGTTCAACAGCCCGCGCGTCACCAGCGCGGAGGTGCCGTCGGGCCACACATCGTTGAGCTTCACCGAGAGGTAGGCGATCGGCTGGTCGGAAACCACAGTGGCTGTGACGATCACATGGCCCATCACTTCGGTCGGCGAGCTCATCGGCCAGTCCGTGGTCAGTGACCACGCGTCGTCGTCGCGCTGGTCAAGCGGTTGACCCCACGGCAGGCCTCCCGCGCACGAGATCCACGCCGCGACACCGGTGTCCGGCCTCGTCACGAGCGACCTTCGGCGGCCGTCGTACAGCGTGGTCGGAGTGCGCCGTGCCGGCGGCCAGTCGGACTCGTATCGCCATTCACCGGCGTGGATGGTGAGATCGGGCTCTGGCTTGGTGGCATGGCGCACGAACACGCGAATAGGCGGCCGCGGTTCGGCAGGATCGTCGCGCAACCGTCTTCCGAAGAACGAGATCATCTCGGGTACCAGGTCGATGTGTGGACCCGGCAACGAGGTCGATGGGGCCATGTGGCTCCATGGACCGATCAGCAGTTCCTTCTCACATTGCAGGTGCTCGAAGGTGCGGAAGGTGTTGTTGCGATAGCCGTCGGCCCATCCGGCGACGATCATCGTCGGGCACTCGATGCGTGCATAGTCGGGTCGCACCGATCCGTGCCGCCAGTACGGCCCGTCGAGTTGTTCGTGCATCCAACGCAGCAGCCACGGCTCGTGCTCGGCGATGCGAGCCAGCCATTCGTCGCGCCAGCCATCGCCCCAGACAGCGGGCACCGGGGGTAGCGCGTTCATCGGGATCATGTAGTGGCAGTAGTCGACAAGATCGATCGCCCGCAATGCGCCGCCCATGTAGTGGACGTCGTCGGTATACCGGTCGTCGGTTGCGTAGATCGCGCAGATTGCACCAAGCGCCGGCGGTCGCTCGCACGCCAACTGCAATGAGTTGAAGCCTGAGTAGCTGTAGCCGAACATCCCGACGCGACCGCTGCTCCACGACTGCGCGGCGAGCCAGGCAATGACATCGGCGAGATCGTCGAGCTCGGATTCCGGGTACTCATCGGTGGCTCGTCCCGCCGATGAGCCGGTGCCGCGGACATCGAGCCGGCACACGGCGAAGCCACCTTCGGCGCGCAGCCGCAGATAGTCCTCGACATGAGATTCGCTGGTCAGGTCGTCCTTGCGATAGGGCAACGCCTCGAGCAAGACGGGGGAGGCATCACCGGTGGCGGGCAGATACAGGTCTGCGGCGAGCCGGGTGCCGTCGCGCGTTGTGATCCAGACCTGCTCGCACTGCATCGGGCGAGCGTAACCTCGTGCCAGCGCGCCTCAGCGAGGCAGCAGCGTGTAGTCGGGGTTGGTGAATTCGAGATGGTCGCCGCGCATGACCGGCACCCCGTTGATCGCGATCCGGCGACCGAGGGTGATGCCACCGATCTCACGTCGCCCGGTCCACACGGCGGTGACTGTGCCGGTGTCGTCGGAGATCGAGATGGCCAGCGCAGGCTGGCCCGCTGTCGGCCGCGCGGTCATTCGTGTCACCTTGCCGCACACGCACACACGCTGTCGGGGCTGCGTGTCGCAGATCGGCGTGGACTGTGGCGGGGCGGTCTCGACGGGCGAGGTCTCGCGTTGCTTGCGGCGGAGGAGGGACATCGTCAACCCACCAGTGCGCGTCGTACGTCGTCTTCGACACCGCCCGTGACCAACACCAGAACCTCGTCGCCCTGGTGCAGCACCGTGTCGCCGCGAGGGACGACGACATGGCCATCGCGAAGCACTGCGACAACGGTCGACTCGCGTGGCAGGCCGAGGTTGGTCAGCTCCTTGGCGATCGCGGGAGAGCCCGCCGCCAGGGTGACCTCGGCGAGGCGCGCCTTGCCGCCCTCCAGGCTGAGCAGGCGCACGAACGAACCCACGGTGACGGCTTCTTCGACCAGGGCGGTGAGCAGGTGCGGAGTGGAGACCGAGACGTCGACACCCCACATATCGGTGAACATCCACTCGTTCTTCGGATTGTTGACTCGAGCCAGAACCCGTGGCACCGCGAACTCCTGCTTGCACAGCAACGAGACCACCAGGTTGTCTTCGTCGTCGCCGGTCACCGCGGCCACCACATCGGCCTGAGCCGCACCGACAGAAGTCAATGTGGCCACCTCGCAAGCATCACCGAGCCACCAGGTGACGCCCACCGGCGTACGAGTGGCGCGCCCTTGGGTGACGACTGCGGTGTCGTTGTCGATCAACGTCACCTCGTGACCTGAATCCTGCAACTGGCCGGCCATGTAGCGTCCGACGCTGCCGCCGCCCGCAATGATCACCCTCATCAGTGCGTCCCTTCAGTGAGGTGCAGCGCGGCGTCGAGTTGCGCTGCGTTGTCGGCGGACACGACGACGTGGAGCACATCGTCTTCTTGCAGCAATGTGGTCGACGCCGGGATTGATGCCTCACCGAATCGACCGAGCACCGCCACCCGGCCAGCAGTCGATCCTTCGATATCGGCCACCGACATTCCAGCGGCGGCGGCGGGAACTCGTCGTTCGATGATGGTGAACCTGGCCGAGGGATCCATCCAATCGGGCGCGGAATCCGATGCCAGTAAGTGGCGCAGCACTCGTGCGCTCGTCCATGTAACCGAAGCGACCGTGGCAATGCCCAACCGTTCGTAGATCGATGCTCGCCGTGGATCGTAGATGCGGGCGACCACGTGCTTGACGCCGAACGTTTCGCGCGCAACCCGGGCGATGAGAATGTTGGAGTTGTCACCACTGGTGACCGCCGCCACTGCGCAATTCGGGGTGATCCCGGCCTCGGTCAGCACGTCGCGATCGAAGCCGACACCCACCATGGTCGTACCCTTGAAGTCCTCGCCGAGGCGACGAAATGATTCGGCGCGACGATCGATCACGATGACGTCGTGTTCTGTGCCGGCGAGGTTGAGGGCAACTTCGGATCCGACTCTGCCGCACCCGACAACGATGACATGCATTCAACAAACTCCTACTGCTCTTCGGTGTGATCGCCCATCGTATGGATCGGTACCGAGACAACGGCGGTGTGCGGACGGTAGAGCAGTTTGGCCTTCAGAGCAAAGGCGCTGCCGTTGTGCAGCCACTGGGTGCCCCAGGATGTGACGAACTCGGGGATCACCACGGTGATGATGTCACCTTGGTGACGTTCGTCGAGTTCGTCGATGAACTGCAGGATGGGGCGGGTCAGCTCACGATATGGGGAGTACACCGTGTGCAGTTCGATCGGCACCTCGAACGCCTTCCACTGCTCTTCGATGGCTTTGCGTTCCTCGTCGTTACTGGCCACCGTGACGGCCAGGATGCGGTCGGGGTTCAGCGATCGCGCATATTGCACGCCGCGCAGCACACCTTTGTTGACCCCGCCGACGAGCACGACCATCGTGTGCGTCTCGCGCGGTGCCCGGTAGCCGGGCGGAGCCACGACAGCGCCGCGGCTGCGCTTGTAGTGCTTGCCCATTGACCGGAAGGCAATCACCATGAACGGGATCAGAAAGGCTGGGATCCACGCTCCTTCGGTGAACTTGGATACGACCACGACCATCGCGACCAGCCCCGTCGACACTGCGCCGATGGCGTTGATCGTCAGACTCAGTTGCCATCTGCCCACCTTGTGCCTCAAGTGGTGCCTGACCATGCCCGTCTGGCTCAGGGTGAAGCCCGTGAACACGCCGAACGCATACAACGGGATCAGCTTGGAGATGTCGCCGTTGAAGACGATGATCAAGATGCAGGCGATCGCTGCGAGGAAGATCACGCCGTTGGAGAACACCAGGCGGGCGCCGCGGTTGAAGAACTGCCGCGGCAAGAAACCATCTCGGGCGATGATCGACGCCAGACCGGGGAACCCGTTGTATGCGGTGTTGGCGGCGAGGATCAAGATCGAGAAGGTGGCCATCATGGTGAGCCAGAACAGCACTCCCTTGCCCCCGTAGATGTGCTCGGCCATCAACCCGAGGCCGTTGCCGTCCTCGTGACCCCGGAACGGCTTGAGATGGGAAGCCAACACGGATACCCCAAGGAAGCAGATCCCCAGGATGCTGCCCATCCACACCAGGACCGTCGACGCATTCCTGCTCTCCGGCTTCTGGAACGACGGCACGCCGTTCGATACGGCCTCGACACCCGAGAGGGCGACGGCGCCGGATGAGAACGCGCGCAGCAGCATGAGAAAGCCGAGGTTCTTGGTCTGCTTGGAGAGCTCGACGGCCTCCTCGGAGAGGAGGTCGGACGGAATCGGACCGAGATCTTGTACGAAGACCCGGTACAAACCGGTGACGAGCAGCATCACCAGCATGAGGATGTAGAAGTACGTCGGGCCGGCAAACGCTGCGCCGCTTTCTCGTAGCCCGCGCAGGTTCATCACGGTCATCACGAAGACACAGAGCAAGCAGATCGGCACCGTGTACTTGTGGTCGAAGCCGAAGGCTGTGCGCATGGCCAGAACGCCG
The DNA here is from genome assembly GCA_031430695.1 of Ilumatobacteraceae bacterium. Taxonomy (GTDB): domain Bacteria; phylum Actinomycetota; class Acidimicrobiia; order Acidimicrobiales; family Ilumatobacteraceae; genus JAENVT01. The sequence continues at coordinate 689 of JANPBZ010000210.1, read as the reverse complement.
CCGGCGACGCTGACCGCGACCGTCAGGATGTAGTCGACCAACAGCGAGGCGCCGGCGACCAGCGACGGCACCTCGCCCAGGTTCTCGCGGCTGACGACGTACGCCCCGCCGCCCGACGGGTAGGCATGGATCGTCTGGCGATAGCTCATCACCACGATGAACATCAGGAAACAGACAACGATGGCGATCGGTGTGAGCGGATTGAACGCTGAGGCACCGATGCCGGCCTGCAGCAAGATGACGACCAGGATCTCGTCCGTGGCGTAGGCGGTCGATGAGATCGCGTCGGAGGCGAAGATCGGCAGCGCCACCACTTTGCGCAGGCGTTGATGCTCCTGCTCCTCCGACGAAATCGGCTTACCGATGAGGATTCGCTTCAGGGCAGGCATATCGAGACCCGAACGTAGCCGGTTCGGGGCGACGATGCGCTGTGCATGAGGTCGAAGTTGGCAGGCGCTGCCTGCTCCGATAGAGTCAAATTCTCGTGCGCGCCAGCCGGCGTGCCTCAATCGAAGTCTGTGTGCGCCCCCAGAAGTGTGTGGACGGGGGGACCTCACAGCAAGAACTGAATCCGGTGCTCCGCCGGCCGTAGGGCCTGCGGAGCATTTGCGTGCTACGACCAATGCCCGGGCGACCGGGTCTGACCCGAAAAGGTTGCCGATTATGGCACTGAAAGCGATCGTTGGCGA
>JANPBZ010000209.1:0-8780 GCA_031430695.1 Ilumatobacteraceae bacterium | reverse complement strand
ACAGCCGTGCCAGCCCACCGGGCCGATCACTGATGCGGGCGAACAGGATCAGCCGCCGTCCGGCCTGCGTTTCATGGCGGCGGATCAATCCCGGGACGAGTCCGAGGTCGACGTTGCCTCCGCTCAACACGACACACGTCGCACCTGACCTGGCCGGCGTCACTCGCTGCGACAACAACGCGGCGACACCAACCGCGCCTGCACCTTCGACAAAGAACTTGGCGCGCTCCATCAGCAACACCATGGCGTCGGCGACTGCATTCTCCTCAACGACCACGACGTCGTCGAGCCAGTGCTCGACGAGTGGGCGGGTGATCTCCCCCGGTCGTTTCACGGCGATCCCGTCGGCCAACGTCACTACCGGACCCGTCGGCGGCGCCCGATGGGCATACGGCGCGCATGCCGCGACCTGTACGCCGATCACCTCGACCGTCGGGTCGTGGCCCTTCACGGCGATGGCGATACCGCATGCCAGCCCACCTCCTCCCAATGGGACGACAACCCTGCGAAGGTTCGGTACGTCGACGATCAGTTCGCGACCGAGCGTGGCCTGCCCGGCGACGACGTCGAGGTCGTCGTACGGATGACAGAACACCATGCCCGTCTCGGCAGCCCGCGCCCGTGCTGCGACGACGGCGTCGTCGAGTGAATCACCGCCCTCGATCAGCGTTGCTCCGTAGGCGAGGCAGGCTTCGATTTTCGAAAGCGGCGCTCCCGCTGGCACGAAGATCTCGCAATGAACGCCGGCGTGACGAGCCGCGAAAGCGATCGCTTGAGCGTGGTTGCCGGCACTTCCAGCGGTGACACCTCCAGCGGCCCGGTTGCCAAGCTCCGACAGCTTGTTCATGGCGCCGCGAATCTTGAAGCTGCCGGTGCGCTGCAGGTTCTCGGCCTTCAGCACGACGTTGCCGCCGCACCGTTCGCTCAGAGCCGCAGAACCTGCGACCGGCGTGTGTGTGACGACACCTCGGCCGGCCTCAGTGGCGCGATCGATTGCTGCGTCGGAAATCTTCTGGGCCGGCATCTCAGCGCGTACCGTAGTGCCCATGCGCGCGCTGCTGATCGCCAATGCTGCCGACGCCGACGGTGGCTTTGTCGCTGAACGGTTCCGTCATCGTGGGTACTCGTTCACTGAATGCCACCGCGAGCATCTCGTCGATTGGCCCGCGCTCGATGACTACGAACTCGTCGTGACGCTCGGCAGCGAATGGAGCGTGTACTGGCCACACGTCGCCGAGTCGGTGGCCGCCGAAGCGGAGCTGATCCGAACCGCCCACGCCGGCGGCGTGCCGATCTACGGCATCTGCTACGGCAACCAGATCATGGCGCACGCGTTCGGCGGAACCGTCGAGCGTGCACGCGAGCCGGAGATCGGTTGGTGCCAGGTCGTCAGCGACATGCCTGACGTGATCTCGGAAGGTCCGTGGATGCAGTGGCACTACGACGTCGTCACGGTTCCGCCGGGGTCGCTGGAGATGGCTCGAAGCGCGATCGGGCCGCAGGCATGGCGGATGGGCCGCAGCTTCTGCACCCAGTTCCATCCCGAGGCCACCGAGACCATGATCCGCCGGTGGGCCAACAGCGATAACGGCGGCGCCGAGTTGTTGAAGTACGGCATGAAGCCCGACCAACTGATCGACGAATCACGGCTCAACGTCGCGGACAGTCAGCCGGCGGCCGAGCATCTCGTCGACTGGTTTCTGGATCGGGTTGCCGGATCCGAATAAGTGGCTACGCGTCTTAGTCGGACAACGTGATCGCATCGAGCTCATCGCTGAGCTGATCGAGTCCCATGGCGCCCATGTCGAGCGCGACCTGGTGAAACCGCTTCAGATCGAACTTTGATCCAAGTCGCTGTCGTGCCCGATCCCGACCCTGCAGCCACACGCGCTCACCGACCTTGTATGAGATGGCTTGGCCAGGCATGCCGAGATATCGATCCATCTCAGACTTGAGGTGGTCAACCGGATAGCCGGTGCGTTCGAGCAGGAATGGCAATCCCAACTCCGATCTCCAGCGTTCCCCCGGATGGAACCGTTCGTTCGACGGGATTCGTAGCTCGCAGTGCAGGCCGATGTCGACGACCACGCGTGCCGCGCGCAACGCCTGACCCGCGAGCCAGCCGAGTTCGTACACCGGATCGTCGAGATACCCCAGTTCGTGCATCAACCGTTCGGCATACAACGCCCAGCCTTCGCCGTGCCCGGAGATCGCCACGCCGAGCCGCTGGAACCGCGTCAGGGATTCGGCCTGGTACATCATCTGTGCGAGTTGCAGATGATGGCCGGGTGCGCTCTCGTGGTATTCGGTCGACAGGGCTTCCCACAGTGGAAAGTGGTCCTTGCCGGCGACGGGATGCCAGATCTGGCCGGGTCGGCTGAAGTCTTCTGTGGGTGGCGTGTAGTACGTCGCGTCCGGCCCGCCGGCCGGCGCCGCCATCGCCTGGCATCGACGGAGTGGCTCGGCGATCTGGAAGTACTTGCCGTCGAGATTGTCGATGGTTCGATCGATGACGTCCTGACTCCAGGCGAGGAAGTTGTCGGCCCCCTGGACCACATAGCGAGGGTCGTGCTTCAACTGTTCGATGCATTCGTCGCGCGAGGCTCCAGGGAGTATTCGCTCGACCAGCGAACACATACGCGTTTCGATGTTGTTGAGCTCCTCCCAGCCCCACAGGTAGGTCTCGTCGAGGTCGAGCTCGGTGCCGTTGTGATAGCGGGCGAACAACCGATACCGATCCGCGCCCACCGGATCGTGCGGTGTCGCGATTGCGGCGTAGTCGTTGCGCAGCCAATGTCCGAACTCGATGAACGCCTCGGCTGCGCCACGCGCCTCGATGGAGAGATCCAGGGATTCACACTCCGTGACCAGCTCGGCGAAGTACCCGTCAGGGCTTCCCCACACCTCACATTGACTTCCGCAGGCCAACGCTTGCCGTCGCGCCGCAACCTGTCCCTTCTCAGCTGCGAACACGAAGCTGGCGCGAAGCCTGTCGAGCGCGGTGGGTACAGCGACCAGTCGCGTGCGGACGTTCATCCAATCCTGGTCGGATTGGCGAGGCATGAAGTCGAAGATGTCGCGGACGTATTCGTGATGGCTGTTCAACACACTGAGCCATCGGTGATACTCACCCGATTCGATGAGGTCGATCTCGGCCTGCACCCGCTCGCGCATGACCTCGATGGCGATGCGATCGCTGCGGCTGTGCGCCACGACCTGGGTCAAGTTGCGGATTGCCTTGCGGTGCAGTTCGAGCCTGGCGGCCCAGCCATCCGGTGAATAGTCGGTGATCTGATCGTCGTGGCCGGGAATACCCCAGAACGATGCCAGCATTGGATCCAGCGCCGCGCTCTCGACGATGTACTGATCCGAGAGCTCGAAGATGTCGGGCCCTTCGTGGCCGCTGACCGACAAATCGTTCGGTGTCACTGTCGTCCCATCACCCCGCGTCGCACCCATTGCCTCGATTGATTCTCGCAGGCCTCGTAGTGATACGGCAATCGAAACCTTGGCGGTAGCACGTTGCGCGATTGCCGAGTTTGCACGTGCTAGACATCGCCCTAGCTCGAAGTGTGGCGGGGGCCGCACCGGGCCAGAACTGGGGGTTCTGTATGACTACGGTCGATTCGGATCGCGAAGACCTACATGGCATGGGGTACGCGCAGGAGTTGAACCGAAAGCTCGGATGGTTCAGCAACTTCGCAATCAGCTTCTCGATCATCTCCATCCTTGCGGGCGGCATGACCGCCTTCTGGTTGGGAATGGTCACGGGTGGCCCACGGGTCATCACGCTCGGCTGGATCATCGTCGGCTTCTTCGCCCTGCTCGTCGGCATGGCGATGGGCGAGATCTGCTCCGCGTACCCCACGGCAGGCGGCTTGTACTACTGGTCGGCGAAGCTGGCCCGCAACAATGGCCCGCGATGGTCGTGGTTCACGGGCTGGTTCAACCTGCTCGGCCAGATTGGTGTGATTGCCAGCGTCGACTATGCACTGGCAGTGTTCATTGGCTACTTCATCCGTATGTTCGACGACGGTTTCAAGCTGACGGTGACATCGGTGTTCGTGATCTTCCTTCTGGTGCTCGTTGCGCACGGCTTGCTGAACACCTTCGGCGTGCAGGTTGTGAGGATTCTCGGAGACATCAGCGTCTGGTGGCACGTGATCGGCGTCGTGGTGATTGCCGCGGTGCTGTTCATTGCGCCCACCAACAAGCGCGGGATCGGCGGGGCCTTCGACGGATCGGAAGATTTCGATGGCTTCCTCGTTTGGGGTCTGACCGGTTGGAGAGGTGGCGTTTTCATCACCGCGTATTTGTTCGCTCTGGGCCTTCTCCTTGCCCAGTACACCATCACCGGCTTCGACGCCTCCGCTCACGTCAGTGAGGAAACGGTGGGGGCTCGCACTGAGGCGCCGAAGGCCATCGTGCGGTCGATCTACGTCTCGGCCATCGCTGCCGTGGTGTTGAACTTGTCGATGATCGCTGCGCTGCCCAAGAAAGGCGATACCGCGTATGTAGATATTGCCTTCGGGAACGCCCAAGACCCCTTCCTGATCAACGCCGCGCCGCGCCTGATTTCCAGCGCTGTCGGCACCGGAACCGCCAAGCTGCTGGTGTTCATCTGCATCGTCGGCCAGTTCTTCTGTGGCATGGCGTCGGTCACCGCCAACAGCCGCATGATCTATGCCTTCAGCCGTGACGGCGCCCTTCCCGGGTCGAAGCACTGGCACAAGATCAACAAGAAGACTCGCACACCAACAAACTCGATCTGGCTCGGCGTCGTGCTCGCAGCGATCGTCGGGTCGAGTTCGTTGTACGTAGCGGGCACGGGTGCTGGAAGGTACTCCACGGCGTTCTTCGCGATGACGGGTATCTGTGTGATCGGTCTCTACATCGCCTACGCGATCCCGATCTACCTGCGGCTCACCAATCCCGATTTCCAGCCCGGTCCGTGGAACCTCAAAGGACGCCACAAGGTGGTGGGCTGGACATCACTCATCTGGATCGGGTTCATCACGTTGCTCTTTTTCGCACCGTTGTTCTGGCCGATTTGGCCGATCAGGGGGAGCGGCAACGAGATCAAGGAATACGCGTTCGAGGGAAGCAGCTACTTCAGGCAGAACAACTTCAACTTCACTGGTCCGTTGATCTTGTCGTCGGCCTTAGCGTTCTGGCTGTACTGGCGGCTCAGCGCACGCAAGTGGTTCACCGGCCCGCGAGTCCAGGGCACCAAGGAAGAGCTGTTGGCTATCGAGCGCGAACTCGAGGAACTCGACTGATCATCCCGTGTCTCGCGTGGAGATGGGGTCGTCCTTCGGAGCGGCCCCATCTCGCGCCTGGGTCAGCTGATCGGATGCGAGGCGTCGGCGAGCAGGTTCTCGAACTCCGGCCTGCTGGCCAGACGCTCGCAGTTTCCCAGTCGCTCGTTGGCGTACGTGACGAAGTCGGTATCGAGCGAGCTGATCGCCTGCTGCACCACTGCCCACATGCCTTCGCGAAACTCGCTCATCATCTTCATCAGTTGTAACCGCGCCCACGACGCCTTGGTGATCTGTCCGAAATACAGGGTGAGTAGTCGCTCCTCGGCTTCATGATTGAGTTCGCTGTTGACGCTGAGGTTGCCGAGGTCGAAGAACACGTCGTTCATCCCGGCGTACTCGAAGTCGAGCAGCCACACCCGGTCCTTGGCGAACAACACATTGCCGGGCAGCAGATCGTTGTGGCACGGCACTGTCGGCATGGGTGAACGTGCGAACGCGGCCTCGATGCGCCGGCTCTGCTGGTGCAGACGCTCGTAGGCCGGTGGTGCCATCACTCCATATGCCGAGGCATCGCGCGCATGCCATTCGACGATTCGATGGATTGGAAAGGCGCCGCCGAGCGGGCCGCTGTCGTGGAATCGATGAATCAGATCGACGACGTCGTCGAGGCGCTCGACGAACGGAGTCGGCTCGAGATGGTGACCTTCGACGAGTTCGGTGACCAGCGTCCCGACCTCGCCAAGCATGCCGAGCACTGCCGGACCGATTCCGAGGTCGGCCGCACGCCGCGCCGCCTCGGCCTCGTAGGCGCGGTCGATGCCGAGCAACGCCGTGCGTTCGCCGGGGATGCGCACCACGAAGTCACCGCGGTCCGTCGACGCTACGAAGTTTCGATTGGTGATGCCGCCGCTCAGAGGCCGGATATGTATTGGTTGATCGGAGAACAGACTGCTCTCGCGGACGAGCCTTTCGACGTCTGCCCTCTCGTTCACAGTTCAACGGTGTAGCACGTCGTCACCTCGCCGCGTGACGTCTGAATGCGTGCTCGCGATTGACCTGGGCACCGGTGGACCCAAGGTCGCGCTCGTCGCCGCCGACGGCACGACCCTGGCATGGTCCAGCAGGACGGTCACAACTCGGTTCATCACAGGTGGAGGAGCGGAGCAGGATCCCAACGAGATGTGGACCGCCATCGTCGGTGCGACTCGTTCCGCCCTCGAGGCAGCGCGGCCAATTCCACGCATCGTCGCAGTGGCCGTGACGAGCCAGTACATGAGCGTGGTTCCGGTCGCATCGGATGGCATGCCCACCGGGCCGTGCGTGCTGTGGATGGATCGGCGCGGCGCCGAGCACAACGTGTCGCTGCTCACCGACGAATCGCTGGCCTTGTTCGTGAAGCGGCATGGCTTGATCCCGTTGCCGGGCGGTAACGACAACATCGCCCACATCCACGCGCTGCAGACGTTCCACCCCGAGGCGTACGAGTCGGCGGCGGCCTTCGTGGAGCCGATGGACTACATCAACGCCAGGTTGACCGGCCGGGTCGGTGCAACACAATCGACGGTGTTCGGGCAGATGGTGTGCGACAACCGCACGTGGGGTGTCATGGACTATGACCCGAACTGATCGCCGCGGCACGGCTCGATCCCTACAAGCTGGCGCCGTTGCTGCCGATGAACGGCGTCGTCGGCGATCGGTACCGGCGCGCTCACTTCGCGCGACGGTTCGGTCATCGTCGGCACGACGTCGGTGTTGGTCAGCCACATCGACGAGCACCGCTGTGATCTCCGCGCTGGCATCCTCGCGATACCCAGTCCGTTGCCTGTACTACGTGATGGCCGAGAACGGCGTCGGCGGACGGGCCCTGGAATGGGCGATGCGACTGTTCGGTTACGGCGACGACTCGGGTTGGCTCGACGCGACACAATCTCTCCCCCCGTTGCGCTAACGCGCTAGTCGATTGAACCGGGTGGGGAGATCCACAGCGTTGGTTGACCCGTCACGGACGCAATCAGATCGAAGTCGGCGTCGTAGTGGAGCACCGTCAGGCCGGCCAACTCGGCTTGAGCGGCAATGATCAGGTCGGGGACGGGTCGACCTTTGAGACTCGCCTTGGCGAGCAGGCGCTGAGTCCGGTCGGCAATATCGAACGCGGCTTCAACCATCGACAGTCGGTCGAATCCATCGAGGATGGTTGTGAGCTTTCGGTAGTCGGTCTCGTTGGATGCCGAGTATCTGAGTTCGAGACCCGAGACCGGCGAGTAGAAGATCTGACCGAGGCCGAGCAAGGTGTTGCCGATCTTCGGTAGTCGCAGCCGGGTGAGTACAGAGGTGTCAACCAGGTACACGGTCAGCCACCCGCGTCCATGCCTTCCGTCGATCGACGTCGATTTCGCCGAACTGTTCTGCTGCCTGTAGTGCGAGCCGAAGACGCCGCTGGCGCTCGTTGGAGGCGATGACTTCCGCGATCGTCATGCGGATGAATTGCGAAACGCTGACGTTGCGCTCCGCCGCCAGAGCGACGATCAGCGCATCCATCTCGGAATCGACACGAACAGTGCGTACGACAGAGAGATCGCTCATGTATACAAACGCTAGCAAACGTACGACAGATCAGAGCAAGGCTGATTTTGTGAGGCTATTCGTGCCGCGTAGTAGCGTCGGCCGCGATGTCGGACTTCTTGCGCGACTACCTCACAGTCGTCTGGTTTGGGGCGATCGCCCTGCTCTTGGCCGGATTGTTGTTGGGCATCTCGGCATTGGTGCGCCCCAACAAGCCCTCGGTCGAGAAGCTGACCGCCTACGAGAGCGGCGTCGACCCCGTCGGTGACGGCTGGTCACAGAGCCAAGTTCGGTACTACATCTTCGCCCTGCTCTTCGTGGTGTTCGACGTCGAAGCAGTGTTCATCTTCCCGTGGGCTACACAGCTCGAGCGCTACGGCAGTTTCGGCCTGGTCGAGATGGGGATCTTCGTGTTCGTCCTACTGCTCGGCCTCGTGTATGCGTGGCGCAAGGGCGTGCTGCGTTGGGTATGACGACATGGGATTCGTAGACAAAGGGCGAATGCCCAAACCGCTGACGTCGCTGTTCAACCTCGGCCGCTCATACAGCCTGTGGGTGTATCAGTGGGGCTTGGCATGTTGCGCGATCGAGATGGGCGCCGCATTCGGCTCGCCGCGCTACGACGTGATGCGCCTCGGTGTCATCCCCCTGCCGGCCAGCCCGCGCCAAGCCGACCTCGTGGTCGTGTCGGGCACCGTCACCGACAAGATGGCTCCAGCCGTCAAACGCCTCTACGAGCAGATGCCCGAACCGAAGTACGTGATCTCGATGGGTTCGTGTGCCAACTGCGGCGGTCCGTACTGGGACAGCTATTCGGTCACCAAGGGCGTCGACCAGATCATTCCGGTCGACGTCTACGTACCCGGTTGTCCGCCACGACCCGAGGCCTTGCTGGAGGGCATTGTCCTGCTGCAACAGCGCATCAAGAACGAAGACATGGGTGCGCGGTGGCGCGGT
>JANPBZ010000208.1:0-17208 GCA_031430695.1 Ilumatobacteraceae bacterium | reverse complement strand
ACCCGACCCAAGGAAGTAGATGGTGCTGCGACCACCACGTATCCAAGGGCAGCGCTTAGACGGGAAGCGGGGTGGTCGAATCGACGCGGGCCAGTTCGACCCAAGTGCGACCGGGAGTCAGCAGAATCGGGTCGCCCTTGTCGTCGGTCAACACGTACGGCCCGAGTCGTTCGATGCGGGTCCACTTGCCGTGCACGAGCTTGTCGCCGGTGAAGACGAACGCCTCACCGGTTCCGGTCGTTTGGGCTTCAGGAGCCCTGGCGTCGACCGCGCTGCGTCCATAGTCCACGACCAGCACCACAACATTCTCGGCGCTGACCTGGCCGAGGGCGGCGTCGTTGTGCGCCTTGCCGCCCTGGAACCGAAGGTACGTATTGGACCGGGTGTCGAACTTCCAACTCACGCTGACGCCGTCCATCTTCAGATCGACGCCACCGGAGTCTTCACCCGTGGCCGCCGCGCCAGCCTGGCGGTAGACGAACTGCTGCGGTGGCGGGGTCTCGGCGCCCGCGGTCATCGTGAACAGACCACTGCCCTGGGCATACAGGTTGTGCGGCGCCGAGCGATCACGCGAGCGGTACGACTTGCTGACACCTCGAGCGTTGCTCTGCACATTGGCCACCACGAAGTCGGAGCCGTTGATGATCTTGGTCACGCCGGGATTGCCGCCACTCCACGCGAAGATCGGCTTGTTCAGCGAGCCCAGCAACTCGACGTCTTGTGTGCGACCGCTGCGGATCGGGCCGACAGGGTCGGGGTTCTGGCTTTGGTACACGGCAGCGAAACGGGTGAGCTGCTCGACGTTTTCCTCGAAGACGATGTCGGCTTGGTTCAACCCGCTCTGCGGACGGGCAGACGGGTGGTTGTCGATCTTGACGACCAGCGCCGTGCGCCCGGCCAGCGCAGGATCTGTGATCGGAAGGCCCGTCAGGGGCATCACCGGCTCGGCAGGGATCGTGGTCGACGTGGAGGTCGGGGCGGCGGTGGTCGTTGTCGACGCCTTGGTCGACGTGGTCGTCGCCAACTCCGTGGTGGGCACCGTGGTCTCGGCAACCGTCGTCGCCGGCGCCGAATCACCATCGCCGCCACAAGCGGCAAGGACGAGCGCGGCAATCATGAATTTCGTTGTTTTGGTGTATTTCACGGTTCTCTCAGCAGTGCAATTGCGCTCTTCGAGCGGGGGGCGTGTGCAATAGAAGTTGTAGCAGAGTGGGCCGCGATGCGGTCGTCACACTGCTGTCGGCCCAGGTCAGGCAGGCAGTATTTCCAACTCGTCGGTGCCGGGGAAACTGCCCTTGCCTGTATTTGCCAGCTCGAACCATGTCGTGCCCGGCGTCAACAACACCGGTGCGCCTGTCAGGTCTGTGAGCTCGATCGGCCTCAGCCGATTGTTGCGGGCCCACTTGGCTTTGATCATCTTTCCGTTGGTGAACACCACGGCCTCACCTTTGCCGATGGTGCCACCGTCGGGCGATCGAACGTCGGCCGGGCTGTGGTCGTAGTTGATCCACAACACCACCACGTTGGTGAAATCAACTCGGGTGCGGTCGGCCATCAGATGCGGACGACCCTCCTGCGACCGCGCGTAGCTGTTCGTCTCCGGCACGAACTGCCACTCGGCGTCGACCAACTCGATCTTCAGCTTGAAACCTGCCGACGCGACGCCCGCCGCACTCTCGCCGGTCTCGCGATAGTGCAACTGCTGAGCCGGTCCGGGGCGGCCAACTTCCACGTTGGTGCGCAGCGATGCCGTGTCGTTGAACGTGGCGTGCGGGCGACGACGGCTCTTGTCGAGGAACCAACCCGGGCCCTGGCTCTCGGTGAGCACCAGCAGGTCGCTCGAGCGGATCGCCGCTATCGCGCCGGCGTTGCCTCCCGAGCAGGCAAACACCGCGCCGTTGAACGAGCCGACGAGATCGACGTCTTGTGTGCGGGCAGAACGGATCGGGCCGACTTTCGGAGCATCCTCGCTCTGGAACACGGCCGCAAACCGGGTGGGCCCAGCACCCCACGCCTCGAACACGATGTCGGCCGACTCAAGTCCAGATTGCGGGCGCGCTCCGGGATCGTTGGAGATCTTGACCACGACCGCTGGACGGGCGGCGATGGCCGGGTCCTCGACGGGCAGGCCCGTGAGGGGCATCACCGGGTCTGCCGGGATCGTTGTTGTCGTGGTCGACGACGATGACGTCGTGGTGGATGCCTCAGTTGTCGTGGTTGGGCTCGCCTTGGTCGTGGGCGGCGACGTCTCGGCCACGGTGGAGGGTGGCGACGCGGCTTCACTGCCGCTGCAAGCGACTAGTGCAAGCGCAAGGAGGAGGATCGACGCTTTTCTGGCTGGCCTCACAATTCTCTCAACAATGCAATACGTTCTTCGAGCGGGGGATGGGTGTCGAACATGCGGTTCAAGCGGCCAAACTTGCCGTGATCGCCCACACCCGACATCGGCTGCTCGATCCACAAGTGTGCTGTGGCCGTTGTAGCAGAGTGCGTCACCGTGGTGTCGTCGCGCAGTTTCTCGAGCGCAGAGATCAGCCCAGGTGGATAGCGGGTCATCTGACAGGCGCTGACATCGGCCAATGATTCGCGACGTCGACTGACGGCCGCCTGCATCAACTTGGCAATGATCGGCGCGAAGATCAACAGCACCAATCCAAGGATTGCCAGCGGGTTCCCACCGTTGCGATCGCCCTCGCGGCTCTCGCGGCCGCCGTTCCACCACATCATCCGCATGCCGATGTTGGTCAGCAACGCGATCGAACCGACCAACGTGACGGCCAGCGTCGAAACCAGAATGTCGTAGTTGCGTACGTGGGACAGTTCGTGCGCAATCACACCCTCGAGCTCGACACGGTTCAACTTCTCGAGCAACCCGGTGGTGACGGCGATGGCTGCGTGCTTGGGGTTGCGGCCGGTCGCGAAGGCATTGGGCGCCGGATCATCGACGATGTAGACGCCCGGCTTGGGAAGCCCGGCCGCGATGCACAGCCCCTCGACGAGGTTGTGCAATCGCTGGTACTGCTGCGGGTCGGCCGGGTGGGCGCGGCTGACCGCAAGAGCAATCTTGTCGGCCTTCCAGTACGACGCGAACGCCATCGCGCCCGACCCCACCAGGGCTACGACGGCCCAGACCGGTCCCCCACCGAAGAGCAGGCCGAACGCTCCGCCGACCAGCGACAGCAATACGACGAACGAAGCAATCAGCAGCGCGCTGCGGCGCTTGTTGGACTTGATCAGTTCGAACATCGGAGTCTCAGGCTAGGGAGAAGCGCCGCCGTAGTGGCGTGACTGCGCTTCAGAACTGGACCTTGGGCACCTGACGAGCGGCTTCGTCGGTCTCGAAGTATTCACGACGCTGGAACTTCAACGCCTTCGCGTAGAACACGGTCGGGAAGGCCTGGAGTTTGTTGTTGTAGCCCAGCACCGAGTCGTTGTAGAACTGCCTGGCGTAGGCAACCCGACCTTCGGTGGCCGTCAGTTCTTCCTGCAGTGCGAGGAAGTTCTGGTTGGCCTTGAGATCGGGATATGCCTCGCTGAGCGCGAACAGTTGACGAAGCGCACCGGTGATCGCCGTATCGGCCTCTGCCTGGCCGTGGGGTGTGGCCGGTGCGGCAATCGCTGCGTTGCGAGCCCGCACGACAGCGTCGAGCGTCTCTTTTTCGTGAGCGGCATAGGCCTTCACGGTCTCGACGAGGTTGGGAATGAGGTCTATACGTCGCTTGAGTTGCACGTCGATCTGTGACCAGGCATTTTCGATCTGGTTTCGACCACGGATCAATCCGTTGTAGGCGACGATGAGGTAAATGACAATGACGGCGACAATCGCCAACACGATCCACAGCATGAGTTCTCCAAGAATGTTGATGCGCCAGATCGGGCGCGCTAGTCAGCCATCATACGGCGTCGCCAGCTCCGCCAGAAGGACTCCCTGGTCGGCGGCCGTTCCCGTCTCGGGCGACTGGTGGCCAACCTGACGTAGTGCTCGGCGTACCGCTTGGCCAGCACGGTCATCGAGAAATCCTCGGCTCGATGCGATCCTGCCTGCTGCAACCTGGTGCTCAACCCCGGTTCGCACAGCACCCGGCGCAACGCCTCGGCGAGGGCGTCGACGTCACCGGGCTCGACCAGGACGGCATCGACGTTGTCGGTCGCCACGTTGCGATAGCCCTCGAGGCCGCTCGCCACGATGGCCGTATCGGCCGCCATGGCCTCGATCAGCACCACGCCGAACGACTCACCGTAGAGCGATGGTGCGCAGAACACATCTGCGCCGCGCAACCTGGCCACTTTGTCCGCATCGGTCAGACGGCCGAGCCATTCGATACGCGAATCGCCTGCGAACTGAGCCTGCAGACGAGCGGTGTCGGGTCCCGTGCTGCCGACCCACAGACGCACCTCAGGGCCGAGTTGTTGTAAGGCAGCGAGGAGGACGTCGAGACCCTTGCGTTCCTCGTGGCGGCCGCAGAAGAAGATCGTAGGTCCCGTCGTCGGGTGCGCCGCAGCGGTGCGGTATGCATCGAGTTCCACCCCGTTGTAGAGGATCTCGTAGTCGCCGCCGATGTAGCGTCGCACCAACTCGGCGGCGTCTTTCGAGACGGCGACGGCGTGGGCAATGTTGTTGGCAGCGGGCTTGATCGTCAACTTGAGGTACTTGTAGCTGGCGCTTTCGCCAGCTGCGTGAAAGGTGGCCACGACGGGTGCAGGGTGCAGCAACATCGCGGTCTGGCAAGGGCCTGGGATGAACGGTTCGTGAAGATGGAGCACGTCGAACTGTTCGTCGCCGAGGGCGCGCATCGTGCGCAGCGAGCACGACGGATCGGGAGCCAACGGGGCCATCGAGCCATTGGCCGACGTGGGCAGGCTGTTGCCCAGTGGTGTCACAAAGGTCGCCGGTGGAGGGCCATCGCACGGGGCGAGCACGCGCACTTCGATGCCCATCTTTCGCAGTTCTCGCGACAGGCCCATGACCTGGGCCTGCACACCGCCAGGGACCGACAGGCTGTACGGGCAGATCATCGCGACTCGCAGGAGCCTGCCGGCTTGCTGTGGCTGGTCTCCCCCAATTCCTGCTTCAGCCACGGTCCCGCACGCTACCCGGCAGTACGGTCCTGGAGATGACTGCGAAGCCTGCGATGCCCGCACTGTCGGTGATCGGAACCCCGACAAAGCGCAACGCGGTCCTCGAATTGGCCACCGAAGCCGAACGGCGTGGCTTTGCCGGGCTGGCCAGCCCCGGCATCCACGGCAACCTGGCCTTGTGCGGATCGTTGGCTCATGTCACGCACACGATCCCGTTCTGGACCAGCATCCAGCCGATCTATCACGGCCACCCGGTGGAGGTCGCCGTGACGGCTGGACATCTGTACGAGGTCAGCGGCGGCCGCTTCCGCTTGGGCCTCGGTGTCAGTCACGAGCCCGCGATGAACCGTCTTGGCATCAACACCGGAAAGCCACTGCACGACATGGGCATGTACGTCGCGGCCATGCAAGCTGCGACGCGGTCGTCGGGCCCGCTCCCGCCGATCTATCTAGCGACGCTACGCGACAAGATGCTCGACCTGGCCCTTGCCGTGGCCGACGGCGCCATCTGGGCCAATGCATCGCAGCGCTACATGCCCACGCAGGTCGCCAGAGTCGCGGCGGCCGGCCGCGACGACTTCTTTGTGGCCAACATGGTGCCGACCGTCATCGACGCCGACCTCGACGCGGCACGAGCGATCCACCGGCGCACACTTGCCGGCTACCTCACCCTGCCGAACTACCGCAACTATTGGAAGCAGGCCGGGTATCAGGATGAGATGACAGCGATCGAGGCGGCAGTCGCCGCCGGTGATCGAGATCGGCTGCCAGCCTTGATGACCGACGCGTGGATTGACGACTGCACGATCAGCGGGTCGGCTCACGCGGTTCGCGACCGTCTCGATGAGTGGATGTCGCTCGGCGTACTGCCGATCGCCGTGATGTCGTCGACCACCGGCGGTCAAGCGAGAGCGATCGGCGAGCTCTTCGCTGCTTACGCGAGCTAGCCACGCTCGTAGTGTGCGTGTCATGAGAGTGACAGTCGATGACAGCAAGTGTCACGGTCATCAGATGTGTGCAATCGCTGCGTCGCGGGTGTTCGGAAGCGACGATTACGGCAACGCCGTGGTTTTGCTCGACCCGGTACCGACCGAGCTCGAAGCGACGGTGCGCCGCGCCGAGGCCAACTGCCCCGAGCGGGCCATCACGATACACGTGGAGAGTTGAGCGCAATGGGCACTGACAACTCACCGACCGATTGGCTCGCCGATTACGACATCTTCGATCCGGGATTTGTGCGCGACCCGTATCCGACCATGCACGAGATTCGCGAGTCGGCATGCCCGATCGCTCACAGCGAGCGATGGGGCGGCTCATGGATGCCAACGCGGTACGACGACATCGTCGCCGCAGCCCAAGAGCACGACATCTTCACCTCGCGCAACATCATCGTCGTACCGCCACCCACGGGCCAGGTCGAAGGGCCGTATGCGGGCGTCGCCGCGCCACCGATCACCTCGGATCCGCCCGAGCATCACTGGCATCGCCGCACGATCCTGCCCACCTTCTCACCGCAAGCCGTCGCCAAGTACGAAGCCGGCACCACGGCGCTGTGCCATCAGTTGATCGACGGCTTCATCGGTGCCGGTCAGGCCGACGCCGGCACCGACTACGCCCAGCAGATCCCCGTGCGTGTCATCGCCACCATGCTCGGCGTACCGCTGGAGATGGCCGATGAGTTCACCTCATGGGTGCGCGGCGTGCTCGAGATCGGCCTCATGGATCCGAAGGTGCGGCTCGAGAACCGGATGAAGATCCTCGGGTTCTTCCGAGCCCAACTCGACGACCGCAAGGCCAACCCACGCGAGGACGATCTGATCACCGACCTGCTGAACACCCGCGTCGACGGCGAGCTGGTGTCGGAGGACTACGTGATGGGCGTGTGCAACCTCATGCTCGTCGCCGGCATCGACACCACATGGTCGGCCATCGGCTCGTCGCTGTGGCATCTCGCCCAGCACCCCGAGCACCGTCGCCAGTTGCGCGAGCAGCCCGAGATCTGGCCGATGGCGATCGAGGAACTGTTGCGCGCGTACTCACCCGTCACCATGGCCCGCATCGTGGATCGCGACACCGAGTTCCAGGGCTGCCCGATGCAGGCTGGTGATCGGGTATTGATGTCGTTCCCCGCCGCCAATCGCGATCCGCGGCAGTTCGACAACCCCGACGACGTCACTCTCGATCGCGAGCACAATCGCCACGTGGCCTTCGGGGCCGGAATTCACCGCTGCGCCGGGTCGAACCTGGCCCGGCTGGAGCTGCGCATTGCGCTCCAGACGTGGATGGCACGGATCCCCGAGTTCGAGCTCGTCGACCCCGAGGCCGTCACCTGGGCCGGCGGCCAGGTCCGCGGCCCGCGCCGCTGCCTCGTGCGCTTCGGATGATCGACCTGCCCGTCGCCGACCCGTGGTTCGTCTGTGAGCACATCGAAGGTGGCATCACTCACGTCAGCGAGCCGCACGTTCATCCCCTGCTTCGCTGCAACGTGTGGCATGTCCATGGCCGGGCGACGGACCTCGTGATCGACACATCGCTCGGCCTCGCTCCACTACGTCACCTCGTCGAGCGCGAGCTGTCGAACGGGCTGCTCGCAGTCGCGACCCACTCCCACAGCGACCACATCGGCGGCCTTGGCGAGTTCCCCGATCGCGCCGTCCATCGTTCGGAGTCATCCGATCTCGCCGAGACGGTCACGACGTACCTCGATTCATCCGTCTACGGCGAAACCGTGCTCGGCCCCTACAGGCAGGCCGGCTATTCGATCCCGCCGCTCTTCATCGATGCCGTGCCACCGGGTGGGCTCGAGGCAACGATCTCCGTGTTGGACCCGGTTCCGGCGACCCGCCTGCTCGACGAGGGTGACATCATCGACCTCGGCAACCGGAGCTTCGAGGTCCTGCATCTACCCGGTCACTCACCAGGCAGTATCGGACTGTGGGAAGCATCGACGGGCATCTTGTTCTCCGGCGACGCCGTGTACGACGGCCCGCTACTCGACGAACTGGACGGATCGGACATCGACACCTATGCATCGACGATGGGACGGCTCCGCGAATTGCCCGTGACTGTGGTGCACGGTGGTCACGAGCCAAGTTTCGGACGCGATCGCCTCATCGAGATCTGCGACGACTACCTCGCCCGTCGAGGTTGAGTCGAACGAGCCTGACGATCATGTGATGACGAGGTTCGCAACCATGCCCTGCTCGACGTGATCGGGGATGTCGCAGTACAACTCGTACGTGCCGGCCGCGAGCACACCGAGCTCGATCGTGAAGCTGCCGCCCGGCTGCATGTCGCCACTGATCGGCCCGCGCCGGATGCCGACGTTGTGCACGATTCCGCCCTGGTTGATCGCCTGAAGGCGCACCGCGCCGGCCGGCGCGATCAGATCTCCGAAGATGGTGTAGTCGCCGAGGCCGACGTTCAACGTGGTTCCCGCATACGGTGCCGTCGTTTCGGTCTTGCCATCGCCACCCGCCACCACAACGATCAGCGCAACCACCATCGCCAGCACCACAGCGCTGCCCACAGCAATGATCCGGTTCCGAGTCCGCGCCCGACGTTGTTGGTACCGCTGGGCCCGCCTCGATGGGTAGTTGCCCGCCTGCGGTGTCTTTGGTTGCTTCGTTGCAGTTCCCACGGTTCGCAGTATGTCGTGACCGTGTCATCGGACGTAGGGCACAAAGTCACACGAGTGGGAAGTCGTTGGGTCAGTGGTGCGCCGATCTCCGGTCGGCTCGTCGTCCGTGTCAGCTCACAGAGCGACCGCCGTTCTGTGAGCTGACATGGAAGTCGAATGGCATCAACGCTGCAACGATTTCTGTGTGTCGGACGACTGGAATGGGTGTGAGTGACGTGTCGAGCGAGGCGCAACGGATCGAGGACGTCTACCAGTCGTCGTGGACGGCGCTGACCCGGCTCGCCTTCCTTCTGGTCGGCGACATCGACGAAGCCCACGACATCGTGCAGTCTGTGTTCGCAACCGCCACGGCTCGATGGGCGGCGATCGACGATCCATCTGCGTACCTGAAGCGAGCGGTCGTCAATCGTGCCAACGATTTCCACCGCAAGGAGTTCCGCAAAGCGGCGGCTCCACCGCTCGAACGGCAAGGTGGGCTTGCCGAACCGAATCTCGACGGCGTGTGGAAGTTCGTCCAGGCACTTCCACCAGCACAACGCAGCGTCGTCGTGCTGCGCTACTACGCGGACCTCAGCCTGATCGACACCGCCGAGCTCCTCGGACGTCGGGCGAGCACGGTGCGCTCAGATCTCCGACGAGCGCTGAACAACTTGAAGAGGTACCTGACATGAAGAACGACACCCTCGAACGTCTCGAGCACGAATTCGCAACGTCGGTTCGACTTGCACTACACAAAGCGGCATCGGCCTTGACGGACGCAGTGCCCCTGCGGTACGAGGCAACAACGACCGTCGTTGCCTCGAGCACGCCGAGTGAACGATCGCAACGGTGGTTCGCCGTCGCCGGTGCGGCAGCGGTGCTCGGGGTCGTCGTCGGGCTGGTCGTCGTCAGCCGTTCATCCTCCCCACAATCATTCGACTCCCCCGACCGGACCAGATCAGTGACGGCCTTCGATCTGACACTTGACTCTGCACTGCTGGTGGACGATACGTCGGGGACACCCAGCACTACCGACGTGACGGTGTGGGCCCACGAGGACGGCACCTACCTCAGCCTGGTCGTCCGGTTCCCGAGGTCGAGTTTTCCGAGCGGCCTCGACGTGACCGAGATCGACGACTTCCCTGCGGATCGGGGACGAGCCTGGTACGGCGAGGATACGAATTTCGCAGGCCCCGGCGCGGCCGTCGCGTCGACTCTGTGGTGGCAACGGCCAGACGGCGATGTGTGGTTGATGCGAGCCGACTGGTATGGCGATACGGCGCCGACCGACTACCAGCAGCAACTACTGAGCTGGGCGTTCGGCATCACGACACCCGCGCCGTCGACGTACCTGCTCGAGGATCCAGAGATCCGAGCCGTGGCGGCCGAGCGCGCCGGTGAGAGTCGAGACCGCGTCAGGACCTGGAACTACGACGGTGAGCAGATCCTCATCCACGTGATCGAGGACGCGTCCGCTTCGGGACTCTCCAACATCATCGGTCGCGGCCGGCCGACGCCGGTCGAGATCGCCTCGCGCCAGGGCTGGATCGTCAAGGCTGACGAGTCAAGGACCGTTGGTTGGGAAATCGACGACGTGTCGCACGATTGGGCCACACTGCACATTCCTGGAACGCTCGCCGACCAGGTAGACGAGATCATCCGCAGCGTCGTTCCCGCGACCGGCTAGACGACCCGAACGAGTCGATCGGGGCGGTCAGATGTCGCGACAGATATTGGCGAATTCGATCGAGCGCTTGATGACTCCGGCCCCCGATAGGGGCGTGAGTCGTCAAACGCAACGGGTCGGCCCTACGAAGCGAGCCCGGTTCGACCGTGTGACCGCAAGAGATCGTGGAGGCGAAGGGCATCCGTCGGCCCGGCGGCGGTTGAATCGAGGAAGTCGGTCAGGTTCGAAACGAATTGTTCAGGCGCCTCGACATGGGGAAAGTGACCGACCCCTTCGAGGATGGCAAGACTGCTACCTGAAATCGCCTCGTGAGCGGCATACGCGTGGCGCACCGGGATGATGGGGTCGCGGTCCCCCCAGATGATCAACGTCGGCAAGTGAGCGGCGAGGTACAGCCGGTCGAGGGCGCTGACGGTCTGCCCGCCTG
The DNA here is from genome assembly GCA_031430695.1 of Ilumatobacteraceae bacterium. GTDB lineage: Bacteria > Actinomycetota > Acidimicrobiia > Acidimicrobiales > Ilumatobacteraceae > JAENVT01. The sequence goes on along the minus strand of JANPBZ010000208.1, from coordinate 6,396 downwards.
GCTCGATCACACCCCGGATCGTGCGCACGAACGCCTTGCGATTCTCCGCACCTGCGAGCGAGGCGTAGGCGCGCCACATCTCGGTGAGATGCGGCGCATGGAGACCTCGGCGGGAAAGGAAGCGGCCGACGGCGAGACCACCATCGGCAACAGCCCTGGGAAACATCAGCGGCATCAACTGCTCGGCACCTGGAAGCGTGAGGAGCCGAAGTAGCCAGCTCACCTCCCGGCCGAGCCCGCCACTACTCACCAACACTAGGCGGTCACACAGTTCGGGGTGCTGGTATGCCAACTGCATCGCCACTCCACCGCCGAAGGACTGGCCGACAATCGTCGCACTCGGCACATCGAGCGCTGCCAGAAAATCTCGCAGTCCGCTCGCAAAGGCACCGAGCGAGTAGTCCCCCATCGGCTTGGCCGACTCGCCGTGGCCCAACAGATCCGGCGCGATCACGTCGTGGCTGCGGGCGAGGTCGGGCATCACAGCCTGCCAGGTGCGCGAGCTGCCGGCCAGACCATGCAGGAGGAGAACGGTTTCGCCCTTGCCACCTCGCCGATAGCCGACGTCGTGTCCATGGATGACAACATGCGACAACGGGAATGTCTTCACATCGCCACTATCGCCGGTCCGACTCATCGCGGCCAAGAGCACAAGGTCACGATGATCATGACCTGCCGAATGCCTCAGTCGTTGTAGCCGGGGTCAGTGGGCCAGTTGGGTTGGAACAGGTGCCACTGCTCGGGGGCTCGACGGATCAAGAACTCGAGCTCCCTCGCCAGGGCTTGCGTGACCCTGCCGACGTCGTCACGAAGGCCACCGCGCCGCACGGTCGGCACCGCGGGGCGCACCAGCGTGTGGTGTCCGTTGTACCTCGCGGTGAAATAGCAGCCGACCGGCAACAACGGCGCGCCCGTTCGGATCGAGAGCGTTGCCGGGCCGGCGGGCAACGTGGTGCGTTCACCGAAGAACTCGACCTCGACGCCGGAACGGTCGAGATCGCGATCGCAGAGCAGGCACACCGCCTCGTTGGCTCGCAGCGCTTTGAGCACCGCCGGGCCTGCCTTCGGACCCGTCGGCACAACGGTCATGCCCAGCTCTTGACGCAGCTCGACAAACCAGTCGAACAGTTCTGGCGGATCGAGCGCCTCGACCACCACGGTCATCTTGAATCCTTGGTCGGTCATCCATCGACCTGCCCATTCCCATCCGCCGAGGTGCGGCAGAGCGAGGATCACTCCATTGCCCTCCTTCAACCCGTCGAGCACCTGCTGCCATCCATCGATCGTGAACGGTCGAGCCACCGCTGCGCTCGACATGGATGGCAATCGAAAGCTCTCGACGTAGTAGCGCGCGTAGTAGTCGAATGCCTGCTGCACCGCGAGCCGCAACGCGGTCCCGCGCAATCGCGGATTGACCCGCTGCAAGTGACGCTCGACCATGCGCCGCTTCGTGGGGCTGGCGAAGCTCGCACCAAAACCGATCGATGCTGCCGCCCCGGCCGCCATCGGACCTGGCATCAGTCGTGCCGCCAACGAACCGAGCCGGTACGTATTGACCGTCGCCGCGTCGGCCAGACGTTTGCGGACGTCAGCGAACTCGTTCTCGGCCACGACTCAGATCACAACCAGGCGCGGCTTAGGTGCGGCGGCCTGGGCGGGAGATACGCGTATGCCGCCGCTCGGTGCGCACGACGCGGCGCGTTTGCCTCCGGCTGCGACGCATCTCGATCCGGGCCGCAGTGACCGGGGCAACGGCAGCTTGCTTCCACACCTTGACGAACCGCTGACCCGCCGTGATCGCGGTCAGCACGAGCATGACCCACAGCATCGGGATCAGCAAGACGGGGAACAGCAGGCCAATGCACAGCGCAATGATCCGCTCGGCGCGTTCCATCAGCCCGCCCTTGGCATCGAGTCCCAGCGACTCGGCCTTCGCACGCTGGTAGGAGATCACCGAACTCAGCGCCATCACGGCAAATGGCAGCATCGACATGTGTGGCGAGTCGTTCGACGCCAGATACCAGGCCACACCGCCGAACAAGGTGGCGTCGGTGACCCGATCGACCACGGAGTCGAAGTACGCGCCGCGCTGGCTGGATGAATTGGATGCCTTGGCCAGCGCTCCGTCGAACAGATCAGGAAGCGCCGCGCAGATGACGAGCACCAAGCCCAGGCGCAATTCGCCGAAACCGATCGCCACTGCGGCGCCGACGGCAACAACGATTCCGACGATGGTGAGGTGGTCGGGCGTGAGTCCCGTCTTGCGCAGCACGTTGCCGATCGGCTTCACAGCCCGGTCGATAGGCACACGGAACTTTCCGTCGAACATTGAAGCCCAGCTTATCCGGCGAACGGCTGCGGCCGGTTGTGCGTCGACATCGCGTCAACCAGATGCCACGATGTATCGATGAGCAGTTCCTCCCCAAGCGATCTGGCTGTCACCATGCGGTCCGTGCCCCGACGACTTCGCGAGGCGGTGGGTGATGCTCCGCCGAGCGTCACCGCCGGCATCACCGCCGAACTCGACGAGCAGATCGCAATCGCGGCCCGGTTGATGCATTCCGCCGCGGAGCCGGATGCAATCGCCGATGCCATCGAAGCCGTCCCCGCTGATGAGTGGGACGACACTACGCTGACCACGCTGCGCAGCACCGCTCTCGACATTGGGCGACTCCTGCGGGCGATCGCGGCAGTCGCGGAAGGCGACGAGAGCTAGTCGTCTTGCCAGTCGTCTTCGGGGTTGTCCTCGGTGAGATGCTCGACCACCGTGCCGTCGACGGCATCGACCAAGACCAGTGAACGCTGCCGCGGCGGGCTTTCCGCCGAATAGACCAGCACTCGCCAGGTCGGCTTGCTGCGAAGGCCGCGCCACACTTGCTGGGCCGACGCATGCCCAACCGCAAATCCAACGGCACCCTGCGCGGCGACCAGTGCCTGCTTCTCGTCGACGTGCATCTTCCACCCAGAGGTGAACGACAACAGACCGACGACACCGAGCAGTATTGCAGCCCAGACCATCCCTCGGTTGACCAGTACGGGCTCGTGCCCTCGACGCCAGACCCACAGCAGCAGACAGGCTGCGGCGATGCCGAAGTACAGATAGGCCGGTCGACGTCGGCGACTGTTGTCGGGGAACTGGTAGGGCCCCACGTACTCGCTGGCGTTGAGATCGTCGGGCAGCGAATCGCGGAGGTCTTCAGTGTCGCTCATGGCGCCGCCAGGTTACCCGGGCCACGCCGCCCGCAACCTGGCTGCGGTGTCGGTCAGCGCTTCCGGCAGCGTGCGGGTGTTGGCAATCGCCGTCATGAAGTTGCCGTCACCCACCCAACGGGGCACGACATGCACATGCAGATGCTCGCTGACGCTGCCGCCTGCTGGCCTGCCGAGGTTGATGCCGACGTTGACGCCGCCGGGCTGGTATGCGGTCTTCACGGCACGCACGGCGCTGGTCACCTCCGCCCAGAGATCTGCAGCCTCGGCTTCGTCGAGGTCTTCAAGATCGGCGAGTTCGCGATACGGCATGACCAGCGTGTGGCCCGTCGCGTACGGGAAAGCGTTGAGGATCGCGAACACATGCGTGCCTCGATGCACGATGTTGCACTCCTCATCGCTGAGGCCCGAGCGCAGGATCGCCGCGAACACGCTGCCTTCTTCGGTTGGATGCGTTGGCACCGAGCCGACGTAGGCGGCCCGCCAACCATTCCACAACCGCTCGTAGGTGTCCACGCTACGAAATTACTCGGCTGGGGTCTTCCGGCCGCGACTACTCTGTCGGTCGTCCGTTCGAAAGGCGCCGTGGCGCGGAAAGGGGGAAGGTCATGAAGAACATTCCCTCCGTCCTCCGCGCCCCCGCCAGCATCTAGGCACCGAACGGATCGGTGCCCCAAGCACCGAGGAGTTCATCGTGTCAACACGAGCACGTCGTCAATTCGACGACGACGATTTCGACCCGCCCACCATGTTCCGGACACCACCCGCCGTCGACGAGATCGCCGACGACATCACCGACGACATCGCCTATTCCACATACCCCGACGCAGCACACGGTCCCGCGCCCTTGCCCGACTGGGTGATCACGTCTCCCGCAGCGATCGACACCGACCTGGGGGTGTTCAAAACCGGAAAGGAGGCCGACGTTTCGCTGATTCGTCGTACGCACGACAACCACCACGTGCTGCTGGCCGCCAAGCAGTACCGGGATGCGCAACACCGAATGTTCCACCGAGATGCCGGCTACCTCGAAGGTCGACGGATGCGGCGAAGCCGCGAGAACCGCGCCATGGAAACGCGAACCGAATTCGGTCGAGAGCTGATCGCCGGACAGTGGGCATCCGCCGAGTTCGCGGTCCTCTCGCGCCTGTGGCAGGCCGGCGCCGCCGTTCCGTACCCGGTGCAGCTGTTCGGCACCGAGCTGATGATGGAGTTCATCGGCGATGCCGACGGCGTGGCCGCGCCACGTCTCGCCCAGCTGAGACCGTCGGCCAACGACACCGCTGCACTGTTCGTGCAGATGCGTGAAGTGTTGGAACAGCTCGCCGACGCCGGGTGCACCCACGGCGACCTCTCGCCGTACAACGTGCTGGTGCACAACGGAAAGTTGGTGCTGATCGACGTACCGCAAGCGGTCGACCTGGTCGGAAATCCGCAGGGTTTCAGCTTCCTGCGCCGCGACTGCGACAACATCTGCACATGGTTCCGGGCGCGGGGCGTCAACGCCGACCCGACGATCCTGTACGACGACCTGATGTTGTCGGTGCCTCGCGGCTAGTGGGACGGCGACCTACGTGACGGCGAGCTGCGCATCGACCTCGGCGTGCAGCCGAGCGATGAACTCGTCGAGTTGCACGCCACGCTCGACATCGCCGCCGCGCGGGTTCACCCCCAGCGTGCCCCCAGCCACATCGTCGTCGCCGACCACCAGCACGTACGGCAACTTCTCCATCTTGGCCGTGCGGATTCGCTTGCCGAGCTGGTCGTTGGCATCGACGATGTCGACGCGGAAACCCTCGGCAACCAAGCGCTCGACCACCTGAGCAGCGTGTGCCTGGTGGGCCTCGGCAACCGGCAGCACACGAGCCTGCACTGGCGCCATCCAGGTCGGAAACGCGCCGGCATAGTGCTCGAGCAACACGCCGAAGAACCGCTCGAACGACCCAAACAGCGCCCGGTGCAACATGATCGGTCGGTGCCGCGCGTTGTCGGCGCCTACGTACTCGAGGTCGAATCGGTCGGGATGGTTGAAGTCGGCCTGGATGGTGCTGAGCTGCCAGGTGCGACCGATGGCATCGCGCACGTCGATGTCGATCTTCGGCCCATAAAACGCAGCGTCGCCCTCTTTGATCTTGAACGGCAACCCGTACTTGACCAACGCGGCACGAAGGGCCTCAGTAGCTTTGTCCCAAATCTTGTCGTCTCCGACGTACTTGTTGGGATCCTTCGTCGACAGGTTGGCCGTGAACTCGTCGAACCCGAAAGCGCGCAACACGCTCATGACGAAGTCGAGCAGCGAGGCGATCTCGTCCTGCATCTGATCCTCTGTACAGAAGATGTGGCTGTCGTCTTGTGTGAACCCGCGGATCCGCATCAATCCGTGCAATGTGCCAGCCCGCTCGTAGCGATACACCGTGCCGAGCTCGAACAGCCGCATCGGCAGCTCGCGATAACTGCGTTGCCGCGCCGCGAAGATCAAGCAATGCATCGGACAGTTCATCGGCTTCATGTAGTACGTGCCGTTGTCCATCTCCATCGGCGGATACATGCCGTCCTTGTAGAAGTCGAGATGGCCGGATTTGCTGAACAGATTCCCGTTCGACAGATGCGGTGTATAGACGAACTGGTAGCCACCGGTGGCGTGGCGATGGCGGCTGTAGTCCTCCATCAGCTTGCGGGCGATGGCACCCTTGGGATGCCACACCGCCAGTCCCCCGCCCAGTTCGTGGGGGAAGCTAAGCAGGTCGAGCTCCGTGGCCAACTTGCGATGATCGCGCTTCTCGGCTTCCTCGAGCCGATGCAAGTGCTCGGCGAGCGCTGTCTTGGTCTCCCACGCCGTGCCGTAGATGCGCTGCAGCATCGGGCCCTTCTCGTTACCGCGCCAATAGGCGCCGGCGACCTTCATGAGCTTGTAGTGGCCGAGCCTTCCTGTCGAGGGGACATGCGGCCCGCGACACAGGTCGACGAACTCGGGCGTGTTGCGATACACGCTGATGGCTTCTCCACCGGCAATTTCGCCGACGTCCTCGCTGTCGGCAGCACCCGTCGACACGCGCTCGATGATCTCGCACTTGTACGGCTGGTCTGCGAACAACGTCAAGGCGTCGCTCGGCGACAACTCGTCGCGAACGAAGGGCTGATTCGCCTTGATGATCTCGGCCATCTTGGCTTCGATCGCAACAAGGT
>JANPBZ010000207.1:0-6248 GCA_031430695.1 Ilumatobacteraceae bacterium | reverse complement strand
CCTCAATCCAACGATGACGACACCATGGCCATGGCGAACGCCATCGCCATGACCGAGGCAGAGCCGTGGTAGCGCAGGGCGAACTGTGGCTGATGGAACCACCCAACGCCAAGCGCCGTCCGGTTCTCATCGTCTCGCGCGACTCTGCGATCCCGGTACTCAACAACATCGTGGTAGCCCCGGTCACCAGCACGATTCGCACCATCCCGACCTGCGTCGCTGTCGGTCGCGACGAGGGGATCGACCACGACAGTGTCGCCAGTTTCGACAACCTCGCCGCAGTGCCCAAGTCGGTTCTGACAACTCGGTTGGGCTCGCTCGGCCCGGGGGCCCACCAGCGACTGTGCGACGCGCTGCAAGCACTCGCCGACTGCTGACCTGTTGCCGCCGTCAATGCATCGGCACCATCCGGTTCTTCGTGACTAGAATGATGGTCATGTCTGAAACCTTGTCGCTCGCTCATGTGAAGTCCAAGTTCTCCGAAATGGTCGACCGGGTTGAGCACACTCGCGACCGCATCACCGTCACTCGCAATGGGCGCCCCGTAGCTGTGCTGATCAGCCCGGAAGACCTCGAGTCCCTGGAAGACACCCTGGAGCTGCTGTCCGACCCCGAGGCGATGGCGCAACTGCACGAATCTCGTGCTGCATACGATGCAGGCGATTTCGTCACCGGCGACGAACTGCGTGCCACCTACCTGAAACCGTGAGCGACGACCAGCCGCCCTTTGGCCTGCGGGTCACCGGACCGGCCCAGCGCCAACTCGCCCGGCTGCCAGAAGGCACTGCCGCCGCAATCGTCGAGTTCATGATCGGCGCACTACTGACAGGTCCTCATCGAGTCGGCGGACCCCTGCAACGTGAACTCGCTGGAATGCGTTCGGCACGACGAGGTGCCTATCGCGTTGTGTACGAAGTCATCGAGGAGACCCAACTCGTCGTTGTCCACCGCATCGACCATCGCGCAAACGTGTACCGGCCGCGCTGAACACGCCTATCCGAGCATCCTCGCAGTCGCCTTCAGCGTCTCCTGATGGTGATTGCGGGCAGCGTCCCAAGCCTCGCGCGTTGCGGCGGCGACACGCCGGGCGATCTCGTCGTCGTCGTGGTCGTCGCGCAGAAACTTGCCAAGTTGCTCGGGCGACGGCGGGAGGTCGCGCAGCAGCGCGTCGGCGATCGAGCCGATGATCCCGCGACGCAGCTCGACACCGTCGACAAGGGTTCGTACGCGCTTGCCCAACTGCTCGTCGTCAGATGCAAGTGGCCGCACGTACTCGGCAAGCTCGCCCAGATCGGCGGTCTCCAACGCAGCGGCGACGAGCTGATCGGCGAAGCCAGGACCGAACGCTCGCTCGAGCGCAGCATCGACATCGGCCCCGAGCGCAACGCGCGGGTCCCACGGGCACGGATGCGGATCGGGCAACGGCACGAACTCCTCGAACAGCGGGAACCGGTACCGCTCGAGCACGAGATCGATCCACCAACGGCACCAGCGACGGTTCCACGGCACGAGCCAATCGAGGACGTTGCGGTAGTACTGGGCGATCTGATGAAAGTCCTGAGTGAAGTTCAGCGCCGTGTCGCGCAGCCCGTTGCGGTTGTTGCCGGGCGCTGCGACCGCACCGGTGCCGTCGAGGTTGACGTTGATGAAGTGGTGCCACGTGGCGTCGCACACGACCCGGCCACGCCCGACGCGGTGGCCATCCCACGCGGAGATCGCGCCGAATAGCTTGGGGTTTGTCGGCGGCTTGCCGACGATGGACCCTGGCGGGTTGAGGTAGCGCCCCGCCGACACTGACCAAGCGACGATCTCGGGGGCGAGTGGCGCGCCGGCGATGTCGGGGAACTCGTCGATGTTGAGTCCGTGAAGCGTGTAGTCCTCGAAGAGCTTGATGCCGACGAGGCACTCGCTCTCGTGTGGATGATCGGGCAGCACATCGATGTCGCCGAGCGGGCTGCGCAGGAGGGGATGAACCGTCCACGACGAGCCCGAGCCGTAGTACATCGGAAAGATGCGTTGAGGAATGTCGTCGGACTGATCGTCGAACTGGGTGCGCTGGTCGGGCCCAGGGTTGGTGACGGTGTCGATACGGTCGATCGACATCGGCACGTTCTGCCAGTCGCGCATCTTGCGGACACGCGGCACATCACCACACAATGCCTTCCCGAGCGTCAGGTGATCGCCCGTGGCAAACATGCCGCCGCCGGCCTGCATGAACGTGGCGATCACCGACACCTCGGCGGCTGTGAGGGCCGGACCGCTCGAGCCGAACAGCCAGATCTGGTCGTAGTTCGCCGTAGTGACGGTGGCGTCGAACGTCCAGCCACCGAAGTTGTGGACCTGCGTCGTGATGGTCGGCGCCGGGACGGCTTTGGCGAGCTCGGCAAGGAACCGGGCGAGCCCGAAGTCGGCGCTGCCGAAGCTGAGCCCGTCGGTGACGACGAGCACGCGTGGTGTGCAACGGGTGAAGAAGGGGAAGATATCGGGCCACCAATCGGGGATCGGTCGGATCTCGAAGTCGCTGGGGAATGTACGAGGCATGAGCCCTCCTTCGGCGCGTGGTTGTCAACCAAAAGGAGCGAGGCACAGCGATCGGTGATACATGACCGGACTCAACCGGACGGTGTGATGCTGCGGCCGCAGAAGGTCATCGACTCGAACCGACTGCTGACCGGCGTGACCGTAAGCGCGAGGAGCAGTGGAGGACCCAGTACGAAACGCAACCAACTACGACTGCGAACCTGCCAAGCCTCTGACCCGAGTATGGTGGCTGTGTGGATTCGATGCCGCTTATCGAGGTGCGGGGGGGCGTGCGCAGCGGCAAACCGTGCTTCGTCGGTACTCGCATCGCGGTATACGACGTTCTTGAATATCTCGCCAGCGGCATGACCACCGCGGAGATTGTGCGCGACTTCCCCGAGCTCACTGACGCGCATGTTCGGGCGGCGATCGAGTTCGCCGCAATACGTGAACGCCGCCTCGCGACTCCGGCGTGAAGCTGCTTTTCGACCAAAACCTGTCACGGCACCTCGTCGTACGCCTCGCTCACCTATTTCCCGACAGTTCGCATGTCGCCACCGTCGGACTCGACACAGCCTCAGACCGCGAGGTATGGGACTACGCCGGTCACCACGGGTTCACCATCGCATCCAAGGACTCCGATTTCCGTCAACTCGCCTTCCTGCTGGGCTCGCCACCAAAATCGATCTGGCTACGTGTCGGCAATCGGTCGACGTCCGCCATTTCGACACTGTTGAGTGACAGCGTTGAGACCGTCGAAGAGTTCGGAGAGTCGGAGGAGTCCGCCCTTCTCGTCCTGCCGAACCTGGATGGCTGACGCAATGACCAAACGCCCAACAACCGCCTTGCGCCGGAATGATTTCGTGACCTGGCAACAATGCGGTGTGAAATTCTTACTTTCAGAAAGTAAGATCCGATCGTGGCACGAACGACGCTTCGAGCGAAGGGACAGTTGACGCTGCCCGAGGAGATCCGCACCAGGGCACATCTCGAGGAAGGCGATCTGCTCGACGCCGAGATCACCGAAGACGGCATCCTCCTGCGGCCGCAGAAGGTCATCGACTCGACCCAGGCATGGTTCTGGACGCCGACCTGGCAGGCAGGCGAGCGCGCGGCCGACGCAGATCGCCAAGCCGGTAGCGTGGAGACGTTCGGCTCGGGCGCGTCGCTTGTCGAGGGGCTGCGATCGATCGCCAAACCGATCAGGCGTAGCCGGAAACCCTGAGAGACCGTGCCGACCTATGCATGGCTGGCGAAGTTTCGCGCGGACTTCGAGCGACTCAGCCCAGCCCAACAGGCTGCGTTCCTCGTGGCCGTCCAGCAGTTCGTCGAGGATCTGCAACGTAATCGCACGTTCCGCAAGGGCCTGCGGGTCAAGCGCATTCAAGGAGCGACGGGGATGTTCGAGATGACCTGGGCCGCCGACGGCAGAGCCACCTTCGAGTACGGCGATGAACTTGCCCACGGTCAACCACACGTCGTGTGGCGCCGTGTCGGCACCCACGCATTCTTCAAGCAGCCCTGAGAGAGCCGAATCCCCCCAATTTTGGAAAACAAACACCACAACAGATCAACGTACTGATGTGTTTGTTGTGTTCTATGAGGAGTTTCCAGCGACCAGGTCACGGCAGCGGGTCGTCGTAGCTGAAAGCACCCGGCGCTCCTTCGTCGACTGAGGGCGCCTCCAATGCTGCGCCTAGGTCCGGCTCGTTTGCAGACCACACGTCGCCAATCATCGCGGCCGAAACATCTCCGACCACAAGCTCCTGTTCGCTGGTGTTGGGTATCCCGCCAGCCGGGGCCTGAGCCTGGTTCTCGTCGAGCGGATTGCCGGTGTTGATGAGGCTGCCTTGCATCTCGAGTCTGGTAGTCCGGGCAGTGGCGCTCTCCTCGTAGAACGATGGATCAACCAGGATGTAGGGAGTCACCTCGTCGGGCTTGGCCATTTCGCCCGAGTCCGGAACCACCGGGTCGTAGAACGGATCGCTGGCGTTGCCGTAATCGATCGGCGCTCCGTCGGGGTCGAACTGCGTCACCAAACTGCTCGCATGAGCCGGGTCGTTTGGGTTGAACGACTCGGAGCGCGCGCCACCACCCCCACCCCCATCCGATGACCTCACGCTTTGATCGGTCATTCCATGTGAGGCAGGAGGAGGCTCACCGATGTAGGAGTAGCCGTCGTCGGTGGTTCGCTTGTCAGTGTCCTCCCAGTGCCCTTCTACTGGCTTGACGGTGCCCACGGTGGTGGCGATGTTGCCCGACTCGGTCTTTGCTCCCACTTGACCGGTGTTGACATTTTCGACATGCTCGAACGAACCCTCCACCGTGAACTCGGCGTCGTCGGTCGTGCCACTGCTTTGTTGAGTTTGCTCAGCGGGTGGCGGTTGGTCGTTTGTCTGCGCCGAACTCGCGTCACCCCCATCGGATCCACCTTGATCTCCCGGGCCCGGGTCGGGATCGACACTGTCGTCGGGCATAGGGTCGCCGGCATCGGAGCCGCCTTGGGTCCCTTCGACTGGATCAGCATCAACGGCCTCGGTCATCGGATCACCGGCGTCGGGGCCGCCAGTACTTGGAGCAGTGGGACGGTCCGAGTTCGTCGGGTCGGTCGCGGATGTCTGGCCGCTGCCTCCGCTGGCAGTTCCGAACGAGCCGCTGCCCGGATCCCAGGACTGCGGCCGTTGGCCCGCGGCGCCCGTGCTGGGGACCGGGGAGGGCCGGGTGTCGCCGACACCCAGCCCGGCATACTCGTGACCTTTGCCGAAGCCCATGACTTGTGTAATTCGTTCGCTGCCGCCCGAGATGATTGAGCTGATGCTCCCCTTGGGAAAAGCACTGTCGTCTCCCCAGTAAGTAACCATTCGGGTGATCGTGTCGCCGGCCTCGCCAGACTGGATTTCGTCGATTCCCCTCCGTATCAGCACGTTGCCGTCGGGCAGCGGTACGTATTCGGTCCACGTGACCTGGGTCAGATTCTCCGAGAGTTCCTCTCTGAAGTTTTCCACGTGGCGACCCTCGGTCAGGGCGGTTTGGATGATCTCCTGCTTGCCATTGAAGTCCTTGATCCAAGCCTCGTCCTCTGCGCTCACCTCTTCGCCGCGTGCCATCGCGATGGTGACTCGATCCACGCGTACCGAGGTCTCTTCGGTTATGGCGTTGCTGGTGGTGTCGGACTTTGCGGCCACTGTTCCTCCTCTTGACGCAAGAGAAATCGTAAGCCACAGGCTTTCCGAGCGGAAGGCCCAAAGTGGGGTATCTACTCGCAGGCGCAGTTGAGCGGCGACACGATGGCGACGTGCGGTTTTCGGTGCCAACGCGCTCCATAGCGGGCATTGGGCGTTAGTCGACGCAGCGTTTGACGACTCCAGCCCCGCATCGGGGCGCCAGTCATCAGACGCATTGATCACGCAGATGCGTTTGACGACTCCAGCCCCTATGCGGGGCGCCAGTCGTCAAACGCTGTGGACCAACTCCAGATAGCGCCGAACTGCAGATGATCTGGGCGCCACGCGCCTCGTCCTGCGGCGGTGCCGCCGCAGCCACCAACTTCTAGACTCTTCGGTCATGGCCAAACGATCCTCATGCACTGTCGCGCTCGTGGGCGCGATCTGGGCTGGAATCCTGGCCGTTGCCCCGTCGGTGGTCACCGCAGCGGTGCCACCGACGCCGCCGAAGACGGTCGACACCTGGGCGTTCTGCGGTGTGAACCCCGACGAGCCGCACGCCGC